>CAUGKJ010000067.1 GCA_959600045.1 uncultured Haemophilus sp. | reverse complement strand
TGATCATTTGGGAAAACTAAACGGAAAGGGAACTTCGATTTCGAAAAGAATTTTTTACGGCATAATTTTTGCATTTCGGATGTTGGCGCAGTAAAGAACTTCATCTGAGTCTCACCGTACTCAAACTCACCTGCTTCGGTGGCTTTGCCATCATCACACATGGTAGTCACATCTTCTTCGGTCAATGTATCTTCGCTACGCTCTAAATTTCGGAGCTCACAGAAATTATTTGACCATTTCACTAATGCCGCTTTAGCATCAGTAAATACTGTTGGTTGATCATACGCTGACCAATCAACTTCATCGGCCAATGTGATTACATCTGCCGCAACAGATTTAACTGGATAATATCCATCTAGTGCACCCAAGCCGGTAACTAAGACACAATCACCAGTTTTGAATCCGCTTGATGGGACAGTAATTGTTGCATTTGGTGTTACAGCACAAGCTGTAATTTTCTTACCGACATCTTCGGATGTGCCAATATAAAACCGTGTTTTTTGGAACGGTGTGGTTTTTGCTGCCATGTTTTATTCTCCATAAGCAATTTGATAAGTTATTACCCGACGATGTAATTTTGTATCGGGTTCGTAGTCACTGAAATCACTTTCTCTCTCGGCATAATCAAATGCCGTTTCAAGTGCAGTAAAAATAGCCTTTCGTAGAGCGAAAATGTCATCAGGATTTTTGCTATAAACATCAATCTGCACCGTAAAATCATCCAAATCACCATCTTCCAACGCTGAATTTGGTGATATTGTTGGGAATTGATATACGATGACTGGATAGGTACTATTTGTTTCAGGAATCAAACCATAAAAACAACGACCTGACACAAGTGGATTTAGAGCATTAAAGAGTTTTTTTTGGATCATTTACGCCCACCTCGCAAGATTTCATCTCGTAATGTCATGATGATTTCACGGCTTGCTTGTTCTTTCTTTGCAGTGAAAGCTGGGCGCAAAAACGGTTTGGCTGGCATTTTAGATGTACCAAATTCCACAAATCTCCAATAGTAAGGATCGTCCGGGTTCGCCGAACTATTTTTGCCATTACTTTTAAAAGCTGTAATCTTGCTAATTTTAAGCTTACGGACAAAAATTTTTGTGGTTACAGAACCGTTTTCACCAATTTTGGTTCTAGCAGAAATAGCCCTTTTCAAGGTTCCTCGCTTACGATGCGATACACTGTGTTCTAAAACAGGAGCATTTGCTCTTGCTTGATTTCTAATAACCGCACCACCTTTTCTCATTGCCTTCACGCCAATGCTATTTCTGACTTTGCGCTCAAGCGAGTTCATTGCTTGACCGAGCTCTTTTAAACCTTTGATGTTTACAGACAAATTAGACATTACATGTCTCCTTACACATAAGCTGTAAAGACACGTCACGCTCTTGAGTATTAAGCACGGAAAGAATTTCAAATTCTCTTTTCCCAAACTTAACCTTCATTGTGGGTTTAATGCCTTCTATATGACGTAGCCATATTTGAGTGGTAACTTCAGACTGTACTTGCTTAGCTGAAAAATACTCTCGACCTGATAATGGTCTAACATCAGCCCAAACAGTAGCTACTCTCTTCCAGGTTTGAGTACTTGCACCGTAATCATTAACTTCATTAACTTGCCGCAACAAGGTAATTCTGTGACGTAGCTTTCCTATGTTCATATTAATCACCTACACATCTATAAAACGATAACGCTCAATGATGGCTTTAACAGTTGGAGGTAAATCAAAGTTTGTTACACCTTGCCCTTCGTTCCATCCACCACGGTTTTCATATAGGTAAGCGATCAGCATTAATATGGCTATTTTCAAATCACCAGTGATTTCTTGTGCATTAATCGGTTTTCCTTCGGGCAATGTATTCAAAAGCACTCTATTCGTGTGGTTCTCAACCATCGCCTTTGCTGCAACTAGATAGGCAGACAACAAATCATCTTCCTCATCATTATCAATGCGACATTGCAACTTAATTTCGTCTAGTGTGATTTCCATTCATCCCCCCAAAAAAATGCGGCCATTTCTGACCGCACTTTTATCTATTTACCTGTTAATGCTTTAATTGCTGAAACATCTTCGAGTACGCAGTCAAAGCGATGGAATGCCAAGAAACCTACTTGGTCGAACTCTGCGTAACGTTCCACTAAGCGACGTAATGTCATACCTGACACGCGACGAATGATGAATCTGCTGAAATCGCCAAAGTAAGCAAATTTCTTACCTGAACCAATATCTTCGATGCCTTGGTCAATCACATATTGATGACCTAAGATGGTTGCAGGTGCTACGCCAGCCACATCAGGCAACCATAATGGACGTTTTTGTCCATCCACCATTTCTTTCAACGTTTTTAACGTATTGTCGTTGAAAGCAAGGCGAGTATTGCCAACATTGCGATAGGCAGGATCTACTGAGTGGATCAATGCGTTAAAATCTTGCCATGCTACTGCAGCGGCTGCCGCTTGTGTTACACCAGTAACTGCGGTTTGCAAGCCTTTAGGTTGAGCAGGTGAGCCAACGCCAGTACCTTGGATAAGATATTTAGCTTCTGCACGACCAATACGCTCTGCAATTCGACGAGATAAATACTCTTCGATATCCACACCTGAATCTTGTAACAATTCGTTTGATACGCGGATAATTTTTGATGAGAGTTTTTTCGCACCAAGCTCAGCTGTGCCAAATTCAGTATCTAATTCAGTTGCCGCCGCATTTTCGCCAATTAATTCGCCTTCTTCAGCGGTGCCATTTGCAGTCGCCCAAGTAATAACGCGACCGTCTGCAGTGTTAAGGATTTGAGCAACGCTCGCGATACCACCAAAAGCTTTCATTTGTTCAGCAATACGAGCCTGCATTTCTTTAGGTACGGTGTAACCACCTTTATTGTCAGTGCCTGCCGCTTGTGCGCGAAGTTCCGCCATCACTTGACGTTCTTCTTGACTTAATTCGCCTAAGCCACGACGTAAGAACGAATTAAATGCTTGGGAACGTTTAATTTCTACATCAATAACTGGTTTTGATTCAGTTTCAATTTGACGCTGTTCTTCAACAAATAAAGCATCGGTTGATCGTAATGATTCTTCGCGCTCAATTTGTGATTCAACACCGCCTAACTCGGATTTCATTGCATCCCACTTAGTGCGTTGTTCTTCAGTCCATGTTTTTTCGCCAATTTCATCATTCAATTGACGCATTTGAGCCGCGATATTACGACGTTTTTCTTGAAGTTCATGTAATTTAGCCATGATTTTTCCTCTTTCTTTAAATGAAAAAAGCCGCATTATTGCGGCTCGTATTGATAAAAATTACTTTTATTTAGCGTTAATTAAGCTTAAGAATCGCTCACGTGCGGCTTTTTGTGATACCGCTTTAGCAATTGTTCCTGAGTCTCGAGCTTCTTTCCACGCTTCAAGTGAGCGAGCTGTACTGCTTGCTTCTTGGTAAGCTGGATAAGTCACAGGACTGACATCATGAAGGCGTGAAATTTTATGAATTTCACGGATGATTACACCATCATCATTTTCATACCATTCATCTCCATTACGTGCGATCTTAAACGCAAAGGATGATTGAGTAATATCACCACGTTTTAGCGGTGCAATAACTAAATCACGAATAGTTGGATTATCTGGTGCAATAATGTCGTATTTAAGGCCTGTATCATCGACTGATAGACTCAACGTACCAGCTTTACTGCGCCCTAGAATGAAATTCGGGTCATGATTAAACAACCCGCGTACATCATCTTCAAGCACATCATCAAATGCACCTGGCATAATGATTTCGCGAAAACCCCACATTACTTCAGACATAGTATTGAACACGGAACCATAACCGATAATGTGCGTAGGCTCATCATCTCGGCTTTCCGCTCGCACTTCGCCTGCGTAGGAGCGCTTTTCTACATCACTCATTTGTGTTCTCCGTTTGTTTATTATTTGCTTGTTTTGCCGCATTCACGCTAACCAGCATTTCATCCAGTCCTTCAACCGGATTCATATCTTCAAGCTGACGAGCTTCATTTCGCGACATCCAACCATCAGTGATGGCCGCATGGTAGAACGTTGCTCGCTCACCTGCAGTACCACGCATAATCCCAGCAAGATTAAACTTCACGAAGTAACCCGCTTTACGCTCTGCTTCAGTAAAGATTTTTCGGTTTAATTCTTGCTCCCAATTCACCACCCATGGCATCACGCTGAATCGAATAAACTGGATTGTCTGTTCGGAGATGTTGGAAAATGTCGCTTTCTCCAAATCATTGATCATGTGTGCTGGAACATTAAAAATACCGGCAATCTCTGAACGATTAAGTTTCATCATCGAAAGAAGCTCGGTATCGACTGGTGACACGGTCAAAGCCTTATAATCAAGCTCAGCAGGAAGTAATATTGTTTTATTTTCTTCGCTTCTCAGCTTTTCTTGTGCGGTTTGCCACATCTTTTTAAAATTTTCCCACGCGTTGCTATTCAGTGGCGTCTTAACCGAAAGAATACCTGCAGGACGAGCATTTCCACCAAAGAACCCGCTCGCAAATTTTCGAGCGTCCAACCCTAAGCCAATCGTCTCAGCATGAGTTTTGATGACTGATTTACCTGTTTTTATTGATGGCCCAAGTGACTTAATATGTAAAACATCATCCGGAGATAGGCTCATTGTCTTATCGTCACCGTAGTAACCGTAAACATAGCGACTTCCGTTTTTAAGCAACTGCACTTTCCACGGCTCTAATGATTCAAGCGAGACAACTTCACCGTTTTGATTACGAACAATATGGATATAAGCATTTCCGTACAACAAAACAGAACTTTGGGCGTATTCACGCAATTTATATGATGTCTGCCAAGCGTTAGGGCTATCATGTAGAAGGTAATATGCTGGATGATCTTTTACTGTTTCTACTTTATCACCGCTCTTACACTTAACGTGCAGTGGTAATTGTGCGACAGAACTCGATAACACATAAACGCAAGCATAAACAGCAGATAACTTCATTGCCAAATCAGGACTAACTGATTTAGTCGGCTGCATTCCGAATATTTCTTCGTAAGCTGATTCAGCACTTAATGGCACCGCTGGATTCTCCAGGGAACGAGTGCTAAATAATCTATCAAAAATCATTGTTTACCTCTCGATGCCAAAATCGCTAAAAGCAGTAATAATGCCCCACTACCAATTAATGCAATATCTGCCCCATATTTGAGATACACCCCATAAGACATCAAGCTAAAGCCTGTTAGACCTAAAAGATCTAAAATGACAGTTCTCATAGTTCTAATACCTCATTTGGGAAAAAGTTTTCATCATCAGTGCTCAACATAATGCGACCGATTGCCATCATTAAAGCCACCGCTCCGTCTATTTTGTTTTCAGGAATTTCTTTAATTGGACGCACGACATCATCATTCCCTGGAACCGTCTTGCCAACCACGTTACCAATACACCACGTCATAATTGGATTACCGTCATGATGGAAACGGCCTGATTCAATTGCCGCTTCCAATTCTTTCATTGGGTCAGATAAGTTGGTGTAGTTTTGTGTAATGGTTATAGGGTTAAGTCCTTCATCAGCTAAGTTATGGCTGATTGCTATCGCTCCATGCGGGTCAATCGCGACACAGGAAACTCTATGCTCTTGATTGGTATCTTTGATGACTTCTTCGATTTCTCGATAATCAACTTCCGCACCATCTGTTGCAGTTAAATGCCCACTGTTTACCCATTTTTGATATTTGTCCACCACTCGTTTTAAAGCGGTATCAGTGTTATAGATAGTATCTTCCGGAACGAAGAATTCTGGAGCAATACAATAATAATGCCGCTTACCATCAATAACCCTAGCAAA
>CAUGKJ010000066.1 GCA_959600045.1 uncultured Haemophilus sp. | reverse complement strand
GCTAAACTTGAAAATATGTTTAGCAATATGACGGAAGGTGATGTTGCTGAACTGAACATCATTGTGAAAGCGGACGTACAGGGTTCTGTGGAAGCGATTATTCAATCGTTACAAGATCTTTCTACTGACGAAGTGAAAGTGAAAGTAGTGGGCTCTGGTGTAGGTGGTATTTCTGAAACTGATGCAACCTTAGCGGCAGCCTCTAATGCGCTTCTGCTCGCCGTATTATCGAAGCAGAAAATATTGACCTTCGTTATTACTCTATCATTTATGAACTCTTAAATGATGTGAAAGCAGCGATGAGCGGTATGCTACAACCTGAATTCAAACAAGAAATCATTGGCTTGGCTGAAGTGCGTGATGTGTTCAAACATCCGAAATTTGGTGCAATCGCAGGTTGTATGGTGACCGAAGGTGTAGTAAAACGTAACAACCCAATCCGCGTATTACGTGATAACGTGGTAATCTTTGAAGGTGAATTGGAATCTCTCCGTCGCTTTAAAGATGACGTATCGGAAGTCCGTAATGGTATGGAATGTGGTATCGGCGTTAAAAACTACAATGACGTAAAAGTTGGCGACCAAATCGAGGTGTTTGAAGTCGTTGAAATTAAACGTTCAATCTAATCGATAAAAAGAGCGGTCAAAATTCAACGTATTTTTGACCGCTTTTTAATAAGAGAAATATTATGGCAAGAGAATTTAAACGCAGCGATCGCGTTGCACAAGAATTACAAAAAGAAATCGCCATCATTTTGCAACGTGAAGTGAAAGATCCCCGTATTGGCATGGTAACCGTGTCTGATGTGGAAGTATCAAGCGATTTAGCTTATGCAAAAGTGTTTGTCACATTTTTGTTTGATCATGATGAAGTGGCGATTGCACAAGGCATGAAAGGGTTAGAAAAAGCAGCACCTTATATCCGTTCATTAGTGGGTAAAGCAATGCGTTTACGCATTGTGCCGGAAATTCGTTTCTTTTACGATCAATCCTTAGTCGAAGGGATGCGTATGTCTAATCTAGTGACAAACGTAATACGTGAAGACGAGAAAAAACACGTTGAGGAAAATGACTAATGTCGAGACCTCGTAAGCGTGGACGTGATATTGATGGCGTATTTTTATTAGATAAGCCACAAGGCATGTCATCGAATGACATTATGCAAAAAGTTAAACGCGTATTCCAAGCGAATAAAGCAGGGCATACCGGTGCGCTCGATCCATTAGCCACCGGTATGCTGCCCATTTGTTTAGGTGAAGCCACAAAGTTTTCACAGTTTTTGTTAGATGCAGATAAACGCTATGTGGTTACAGCAAAATTAGGTGAACGTACCGATACCTCGGATGCAGAAGGACAAGTGGTCGAAACGCGCCCTGTCAATGTGGAAACATCACAAATTTTGACCGCACTTGAACAATTTCGTGGTGATATTTTGCAAGTGCCGACTATGTTTTCTGCATTAAAGCACAATGGAAAACCATTGTATGAGTATGCTCGCGCAGGCATTACCGTAGAACGTGAAGCACGTCCTATCACGATTTTTGAACTAAACTTTATTGAGTATCAAGCCCCTTTTCTAACCTTAGAAGTGCATTGTTCTAAAGGAACTTATATCCGTACATTAGTGGATGATTTAGGTGAAGTATTAGGTTGTGGTGCTCATGTGACAGTGTTACGTCGAACTGCAGTTGCGGATTATCCAACAGAAAAGATGATGACATGGGATGCTTTGCAGGCGCTTGCAGAGCAAGATGATCTTGCTCAACTCGATCAACATCTTTTACCGACAGATACAGCGGTCAGTAAATTACCCGCATTACAGCTAAATGCCGAGAAAAGTAAAGGTATCGGCTTTGGACAACGAGTCAAATTTGCTAATGAAGCCAAATTACATGGTCAAGTGCGGTTGTTTTCTGACGAGAATATCTTTTTAGGCGTAGCTCTTGTAGATGATAACAATGTGATTCGTCCGCAACGCTTGATTACGCAATCTCTCTAACTATTTGCCTTTCTTTTTTAATTCCAGTAATCTCACCTGTAACCTTTTAATTGCAATCTATGTAAATAAGATATTACAGGTGAATTATGGATGTCCTTAACCATTTACGTCAGGAAATTGATGCGCTCGATCGTGAACTGATTCAACTTTTTGCTAAACGCCTCGAACTGGTAAGTCAGGTAGGCAAAGTTAAGCACGAAAAAGGTTTACCGATTTATGCACCAGATCGTGAATTAGCGATGTTACAAGCACGCCGAGAAGAAGCGGCGAAAGCGGGAATCTCTCCACAACTCATTGAAGATGTACTCCGTCGTATCATGCGTGAATCTTATTCCAATGAAAATCAATTTGGTTTTAAAACCCTGAATCCAGCCATTAACAAAATTGTTATTGTCGGCGGTTACGGAAAAATGGGGCAATTATTTGCCCGCTATTTACGAGCCTCTGGTTATCCTATTTCTATTTTAGATCGTGATGATTGGGATGTGGCAGAACGCATTTTAACGAATGCGGATGTTGTTATTATCTCAGTACCGATTGATCACACGTTAGAAACCATAGAACGTTTAAAACCCTATTTAACGGAAAATATGCTACTGGCGGATCTCACTTCCGTGAAACGAGTACCATTAGCTAAAATGTTAGAGGTGCATCAAGGGGCGGTAGTTGGGTTGCATCCAATGTTTGGCCCTGATATTGCGAGCATGGCAAAACAAGTTGTCGTGCGTTGTGATGGGCGATTTAGTGAGCGTTATGAATGGTTATTGGAGCAAATTCAAATCTGGGGGGCTAAAATTTATCAAATTGATGCTGCAGAGCACGACCACAATATGACGTACATTCAAGCATTACGTCACTTTTCTACTTTTGCGAATGGTCTGCATCTTTCTAAACAGCCCGTCAATTTAAGCCATTTATTGGCGCTATCTTCCCCGATTTATCGTTTGGAATTAGCCATGATTGGTCGTCTCTTTGCCCAAGATGCGGCACTTTATGCCGATATTATTATGGATAAGCCAGAAAATTTAGATGTGATTGAAAGCTTGAAACAAACCTATGAAGAAGCGTTACAATTCTTTGAAAAAGGCGATCGCCAAGGATTTATTGATGCTTTCCATCAGGTGAGAGAATGGTTTGGGGAATATTCAGACCAATTCATGCAAGAGAGCCGTCAGTTATTGCAACAAGCTCATGATTTACGACATGTATAAAACAAAAAGTGCAGTTGATTTTCACCGCACTTTTTCTTTTTGGCTTATTGTCTTGCCAAGCGTAAATTTTGTGGAATTGCCTCAAAGTTAGAACGGAATGGATTAATATCCAATCCACCACGGCGCGTATAGCGCGCATAGACGGTGAGTTTTTCTGGTTTGGCATAATGCATCAAATCACAGAAAATACGCTCAACACACTGCTCGTGAAACTCATTATGTTGACGGAACGACACGATGTAGCGGAGAAGTTTTTCGCGATCGATTTGTTTACCCACATAATGAATTTGCACGGTTCCCCAATCGGGCTGACTGGTGATAAGACAATTAGATTTCAATAAATGGCTTACTAAGCTTTCTTCCACCACGTTATCGGACGTACAATTTTGCAAAATGTCTGCATTAAATTCGTAGCTGTGGATTTCGATATCCTGATCATCAATGCAATCGCCAGTTAAAGTATCAATACTTTGCCCTTGATAGTGGGATAATGGATGTAAACGAACTTTGACCTCGCCTTGAGCACAAGCACTTAGATCTTCACGCATAGTGCGTTCTACGCTAGCAAAATCAGCAAATTGGCTTTGATTAAAACTGTTTAAATAGAGTTTAAAGCTTTTCGATTCAATTAAATTTTCACTGCGATAATCAATTTCCACATCGGCAATAGCTACTTGTGGCAAACCTTTTGGATTTAACCAAGAAATTTCGTAGGCTGTCCAAATATCCGCTCCTTGGGTAAATGGCTGCTGTTCGGTTATGCCTAAGCCATCACGATTGAGTTTTCGAGGCACGGGTTGTAAAAAAGTGCGGTCATAATTCGCAACATATTCTGTTGCTTGACCGAGTTTTAAAGATTGAAGGCTTTTATCTTGATAGTTCATGTGTTTTCCTGAATAACGAAAGCGTTATAAAAAATTCCACGACACATTCGAGACTAATCGACATTGGTCGCATTTAAAGTAAATTACATCAAATAGTGACGTTTCTAATGCCCAATCGTTACCACATTGCGGGCAACAGCGTTGTTGTTCCGATTCTAAAGAATGACCTCCGACACGGTATAAATAATAATAGGTCGGTATGCCGCTTTCTTTTTCAATTTCAGCAGCAAGGTATCGTCCATGTTTGCTGAGCGTGCTATTAATCTCGGAGATTTCGCTTAATGATTCTTTTTCTAAAGCCGAACCATTCATTTGCAACTGATCGCAAGCCTGCCAATTCTCTTGCCATTTAATCAAATCTTGGCTTAAGTGCGGTTGATTTTTTAGCTGTTTATAGAGCGGAATTGGAGAAAAATCATCTCCGCTATGTAATGGCGAGCAAGATTGCAAATGTGTGGTATAAAGTATCTGCCATGTAGGATGGCTGCATTCTGCAGTACTGTCAGCATTTAAATCATCGGCAATAATTTGAAAACCCTGAAAAGTTAGACCGCACTTTTCAGCATGTTCCATCGCCAGATTTACGGTTTGGTTATTATTCTCGGGTAAAAGGCTATCTTGCTCAGGGCAAATAACGCGCATTGCAAAACCTTGTTCGCCGTCTTCCTCCGTCAAATAAAGCGGGATTTCACGGCCGATAATTTGCCCGTTATAACGCCATTGGTCGATGACTGCATTGAGCAAACGGCTTTGTTGGCCAATGTCGTTTTCTAAGGCAGTTAATTTAAAAAAGGGTTCGATAAGATACATAATTACAGATTGTGTAAGATTTCTTCGATTTGTTTTAAACCGTTTAAGCGGGTTTCACTTAAGCGAGAGGCAATACCAAGCTCATCAAAAAATTGACGAATATTAAATTGTTGTAATTGGTCTCGCGTTTGGCCGTCGATGTTTTGTAACAACAACCATAACAAACCATTCATAATGCGTGCCTCGCTGTAAGCTTGAAATTGAAACGTATCATCATTTTGTTGTGGAATGGCCTTAAACCAAAGTCCCGCTTCACAGCCTTGAATTGATCGCATTTGAGCCAATTCATCTGGAGAAGGTTGAGGAAGATGTTTACCGGCTTGAATAATGAAACGGTAACGTTCTTCCCAATTTTTTGCCTGTTTAATGTTTTCTAGCATGCTAATAACTCTAAGGATTTATCTAATGCCGCAAAAAAAGCATCCACATCTTGCGGGCTGTTATAAGGTGCAAAAGAAAGTCGTAATGTAGTGCGTTCGCCAAGGCGGGCTAAGTAAGGTTGGGCGCAATGTTCACCAACGCGTAACGCAATTTTTTGTTCGCTTAAGAGGGTAGCAAGATCGGATGCTGCAATACCATCAAAAACAAAACATACAACAGAACTTGCTTGCGGTGAATTGAATAAACGACAATTCGGATAGTTTTTTAACCGCGCTTTACTTTGTTCAGCAAGCTCAACGGCATGAGCTTCAGCTGCCTGAAAATCCCATTTTTTGAGCCAATCTAGCACTGCACCAAAACCAATCACGCCGGCAATATTCGGTGTGCCGGCCTCTAATCGATAAGGCAAATCAGCAAAGGTAATACATTCATGGGAGACTCGCTCAATCATTTTTCCACCGTAAAAAAGCGGTTGCAGCAGGGAAAGTGAGCTTAATTTTCCGCTTAATACGCCAATGCCGTTTGGTCCATAAATTTTGTGTGCAGAAAAGGCAATAAAATCCGCATCTAATGCCTGCAAATCAATCTGTATATGGCTAATAGCCTGAGCGGCATCGACTAAAACGAGCGCATTGCTATGTTGACGGATTAGTCGAATTA
>CAUGKJ010000065.1 GCA_959600045.1 uncultured Haemophilus sp. | reverse complement strand
TTCATTATCGCTTAGCGGGTGATGTGAATGAACGCGTTTGGAATGAGACCTTAAAACCGATTTATGACAAACTCGCGGAGAAACCATAATGAAAAGATCATGGCTTTTTTTAACCGCACTTTTTGTGAGTATCTCGGCGACAGCTTCTATTGATGCATTGAATTTTGCATCACCAGAGCAAGAAAAAGACTATCATCAATTAACACAAGAATTGCGTTGTCCTCAATGTCAAAATAACAATATTGCTGATTCGAATGCAACTATTGCTGTAGATATGCGTGGCAAAGTATTTGAGTTGTTGCAAGAAGGTAAAAAACGAAGTGAAGTTGTCGATTATATGATTCAACGTTATGGCAATTTTGTGACTTATGATCCACCAATGACGACGTCAACAATCGTATTATGGATTGCCCCAATTTTGTTAGTGTTGATTGGCATTTTATTTGTATTTAAACGTAAATCAAAAAGCCCAAGTGCGGTCAATTCTGATGCGATTTTAGATGACGAAGAGAATGCGCGTTTATCGGCTTTACTCAAAGAAAAGGATAAATAATGAATTTTGCATTAAGTATTATTGTGCTCACTTTAGTGGTGGCATTGATTTGTTTTTATCCCTTGTTGCATTCAGTTAAAGCGAAAGAAGACAAAAAGCGTGATGAATTAAATAAAGCATTGTATTTTTCTCGCTTAAAAGAGATTGAGCAAGATAATCAGCAAGGCTTAGTAGAGAACGTTGAACAACTTAAACAAGAGCTACAAAAAACATTGTTGGAAGATATTCCTCAACAAGAAACACAAATGCTCGATAAAAATGCCAAAAATTACGGTAAGTTATGGTTTGTTTCTGGTTTATTAGGTTTGGCCATTATTGCTGGCGGGGCTTATTTCCCTTTGGGATCTTGGAAAGCCGAAGATATGATGGAAAAAACATTGGCAAAATTACCTTATTTCTTTGAACGAATCAAAGAAGAAGACACAAACCCAATGACGGATGCAGAAATGCAACAATTTTCGACCGCACTTCGTTTGGATTTACAAAAAACACCAAAGGATGCTAAAAAATGGTGGTTGTTAGGTCAGGTAGGGATGAATTTAGGTAATGGAAAATTGGCCTTTGATAGTTACCAACAAGCGAATAAGCTTGAGCCGGATAATTTAGATTATAAGCTTTCTTATGCGCGTACGTTAATGTCTTCTGAAGATCAAACGGATAAACTGAAAGGTAATCAGCTTTTACGTGAGATTATTCGTCAAGATCATTCTAATCCTGAAGCATTAAGTTTACTTGCTTTCAGTTATTTTGAAGGTGAGGATTATAAGATGGCGGCAGTAACCTGGGCAATGATGCTACGTTTATTGGAACCAGATGATCCTCGCGTGCCAATGCTTGAAAAGAGTATTCGTGCTGCACGTGATGCCCTTGCTTTACAGGAAGAAGAAAAAGCAAAAAGCGTCACCCCGGAGAAATAATGAAACCTCAATTATTAGGCTTTCACCATATTGCAATTATTGCTTCGAACTATGCACGTTCGAAGCATTTTTATATGGAGATTTTAGGGGCGAAACAGCTAAATGAAACTTATCGGGCAGAACGAGATAGTTATAAATTAGATTTAAGTTTTCCTGATGGGAGCCAAATCGAGTTGTTTTCATTTCCAAATCCACCTCCACCTCAAAGAGTCACTAACCCTGAAGCCTGTGGTTTACGGCATTTGGCATTTAAAGTCGATAATATTGATGAAAATGTTGCTTATCTTCTGGAAAACAGTATTAATTGTGAACCGATTAGGGTTGATGAATTAACTGGAATGAAGTACACTTTCTTTCGAGACCCGGATTATTTACCTATTGAGTTATACGAAAATAATTATTAACGTAGAAAATCAAATTATTATGAGTCATATTAAGAAAAAAATTGGGATTTACTCTTTTTGTATTTTAGCATCGTCAGTTGTTTCAGCCGAAGGTAGTAGTGTTGTATATGCAACAAAGGTAAAAACGCCTGAAAATAATCTTTCAGTTAATGTTTCTGAAAGTAATATTTCTGAAACAGTGAAATATATTGATGGAAAAGGACAAAGAAGTTTAGATCCTAAATCTGAAAAAGATATGGAAGAGCTGGCCAATAGTGTTGAATTTGAAGTATATAAATTTAACGAAGTTGTGGCATCCAAAACAACGTTTCTGTCACCCGCGGGAATCTGTAGTGGTTTTAAAAGCACAGATGGTGTAGATGTGACAAATTCTAGTAATTATTACATTAAGCCAAATGATGCCAGTGAATATTATGGAAGCGTGTTAGGGGCAACAATTTATAAACAAGGCGAAACGAAAACTTCGCAGTATGTGCCTGTTTATGCTATAAAGAATGCCAATGTAGCGAAATACATTGAAAATAACGAAGATCCGAATGTTAGAAGAAAAGCGAACGAACGGATCAAAGAAGGCAGAGAAACACTTAATAAAGTGGTTTGTAACAAAAGGTAAAATTTATGAAAAAATTAATCTCTATTGCAGCATTAGCTGTTTTAACTGCGTGTACCGCACCTCAGGAAGCTTCAAGTATTGGTAATGGCGCAGCTGCGTATGATATGAATACTGTACAAGATTATAATGCTCGGGTAACAAGTGGTAATACTGTTACTGCTCGAGAAAAAGCGAGAGTCGCACAAAGAGATAGCGTTCCAAATGAAGTGAATGCAAGCGATCATCGTCCAAAAATGACAGGCTATTCTCGTTATCCAGTGGCCATTATGCCGGCATTTGGCTATTGTCACCATTGCTGGTAATTAAATTGATAAAAAATAACCGCGCTTGAAAAAGTGCGGTTATTTTTTTGCTTGTTTATAGGCCTAAAATCGATTTCACAAAAGGAATCGTCAGATTTCGTTTGGCTTGTAGTGAGGCTTCATCAAGTTTCACTAATGCTTCTTTTAGTGTCGCCATATCACGATCTAAACGCGTGAATATAAAATTGGCAGTATCATCTGAAAGTATGATACCTCGTTGATGGGCATTCTGTTTCAATACTGCAAATTTTTGTTCATCGCTGAGTGGAGTCAATTGATAACTTTCTCCCCATTTTAAGCGAGAAGCAAGATCCGGTAATTTAACGGGTAGGGCAGTTGGAGATTGATCTGCACTGACAACTAATAAGGTTTTACCATTAGCCTTAATGCGATTAAAAAGATCAAATAAGGCAATTTCCCATTCTGAATTTCCAATAATTGTTTGCAAATCGTCCAAGCAAACCAGTTCTTGCTGTTCTAAATTCTCAAAAACCGCTGTGGAAAAATATTGTGATTTACTCAGCGGGACATAGATGGCACTTCGTTGTTGCTGAATATATTCATTACAAAGTGCGCGCACAAGATGGGTTTTCCCAACGCTTTGGCTGCCCCAAAGGTAGAAGAATTGTTGTTGTAAATCAGTCATGTTTTGACGTAAAGAATTAAGCAATAATGCATTATTATCGCTATAAAAATTCTCAAGCGTTTCATCATCAATTTGATGAATAGGTAAAGAAAGTTGCTGATTCACGGATTAACGAGTTGATTTAAAATAAAAAAGAAAGGGCTAAATTTTCATTTAACCCTTTTGTTTGGGAAGTTTTATTCTACTTCATTTTTTGCTTTTGGCAAAATCAAGTTCAGCACAATGGCAACGATGGCACAAAGGCTAATCCCTTTCAGGGAAACAACATCGCCGACGTTGACAAACATATTCCCGATCCCGAACGTCATGACTACAGAAATAATGCAAAGATTACGAGGTTCGGTCACATCTACTTTACCTTTAATTAAGGTACTCATCCCAACAACGGCAATCGAACCGAATACCAACATCATAATGCCACCCATTACGATGGTTGGAATTGTAGAAAGGAATGCGCCTACTTTACCACAGAAAGAAATTGCAATTGCCCATACCGCAGCCCAGGTCATAATGTTTGGATTAAAGTTACGAGTGAGCATGACTGCACCGGTTACTTCTGCATAAGTAGTATTAGGTGGACCACCAACTAATGATGCAGCAGCAGTTGCCACACCATCACCTAATAAGGTGCGATGTAAGCCTGGTTTTTTAAGGAAATCTTTACCTGTTACAGAACTGATTGCCATAATACCACCCACGTGTTCAACGGCTGGTGCGATAGCAATTGGTAGCATATAAAGAATCGCTTCTAAATTAAATTCTGGTTTGGTTAACTCAGGTAATTCAAACCATTTTGCATCTAAAACAGGTTGGAAATTAATTAATCCTAGGAATAAACAAACCACATAGCCAGCAACGATACCAAACATAATTGGAATCAGTTTCATCATTCCCTTAGCAAACACCGCAACAGAAAGGGTGGTGACCAAGGTAATCATCGAAACCAATACCGAATGCTCATAGCTGTATGCACTGTTTTTACCTAATGCCATATCAACAGCAACAGGTGCAAGTCCCATACCAATAATGATAATTACGGGCCCCACAACAACAGGTGGGAAGATGCGCTCTAGTGCAGCACTACCACGCAATTTTACTAAGGTTGATAGTGCGAAATAGACGAAGCCTGCACAAGCAAGTCCACCCATTGTGGTTGGAATGCCCCAAGTTTGTACGCCATATTGAATAGGCGCAATAAAGGCAAAAGAGGAGGCTAAGAAAATCGGAACCTGTTTACCGGTACAAAGTTGGAAAAGTAGTGTACCGATACCTGCGGTTAGAAGGGCTGTATTAGAATTTAATCCGGTGATTAAGGGGACTAATACTAAGGCGCCAAAGGCCACAAATAACATCTGTAAACCGACAAACGCTTGTTTGCCCATGCTTTGCACCTCAACAGGTGCGGTTGTAGTTTGATTACTCATTTAGTTTCAACTCTCGGTTTGAATTAACTGAAAGTGCGGTCGGTTTTAATGCTTTTTTAGCTTTTGTGTTTTCACGCACGGAAAAAAGACGGCCATAAATGCCGTCTTATTAAAAGGGAATTATTTCGTCCCAAAAATCTTATCGCCTGCATCACCCAAGCCTGGAATGATGTAGCCTTGTTCATTTAAGTGATCATCAATCGATGCACAATAAAGTTCGATATCTGGATGTGCTTTTTCTAATGCTTTGATCCCTTCTGGTGCTGCTACTAATACTAATACTTTGATATGTTGGCAACCTTTTGCTTTTAATAGATCAATTGTAGAGATCATTGAACCACCCGTTGCAAGCATTGGGTCTACAACGATAGCTAAACGTTCTTCTAAATCGCTCGCGAGTTTTTGGAAATAAGGGACGGGTTCAAGGGTTTCTTCATTACGATAAATCCCAACCACACTGATACGAGCACTTGGAACATGTTCTAATACACCGTCCATCATGCCTAGGCCAGCACGTAAAATTGGTACAACAGTGACTTTTTTACCTTTGATACGTTCAATTTCAACTGGGCCATTCCAACCTTCGATAATCACTTTTTCTGTTTCAAGATCGGCAGTGGCTTCATAGGTAAGTAAGCTGCCAACTTCAGTGGCAAGTTCACGGAATTTTTTGGTATCAATATCAGCTTCGCGCATCACGCCTAATTTATGTTTAACAAGCGGATGTTTAACTTCAACAAGTTTCATCTTTTTTCTCCCTTTTAAAAAACAAATCGGAGAATTCTATATCAGAAATATTGAATTTCCTAGTGTTTTTATTATGACAGTTCGGTATAAAAACGGTGATAAAATTGACCGCACTTTGATATTAAATACATCCACCACAGCTACCACAGCGCCAGTCTTCTTTATTCACCGCTTGATAGAATGCTCGCATGGTTTCTTCTTCTAAAGGGATATTGTGCTCGATAAAAACATCAGAAAGCAAATCGATGTTTTCCACAATCCAATCATCTTCCATTAAGCCTTCTCGGTAAAGTTCATCTTCGGGATCCATGAAATTATAAATATTATTTGTTCCCATATCTTTATCTCGAC
>CAUGKJ010000064.1 GCA_959600045.1 uncultured Haemophilus sp. | reverse complement strand
ATTAGATAAACCATCATAAAGTTTATTTAAATCTTCACCAGACCAGAAACGATCCTCAAAAGTATTCGCTTCTTTTAACGCGCTCGTCAAAATACGGCTACGTTGAATGATGATTGCCCAAGAAATAATTGAGAACGAAATCAAGATCACAATTACAAGTTGAACAACGATACTCGCTTTTAGAAAAAGATCTAAAAAGTTCAATTCTGCAGTCATTGCATACTCCGAAAAGTTATTTACTTTAAAAATGCCGCTTTTAATTCTTCAGGAATTGCGACAGGTTTCATTTTGCCTAGATCAACACAGGCTACCTTAACAGTAGCCTTTGATAACACCACTGCCTCACGAACTAACCGCTGTTCAAAGAGAATTGTTGCTCCTTTCACTGCCGTTATTTCCGTTTCGACAATAAGATAATCATCCAATTTTGCCGGAATACAATAGTCAATAGACATGGTTTTGACCACAAAAGCTAATTGTTGTTCCTGCAATAATGATTGTTGGGAAAAATTAAGCGTTCTTAAATATTCAGTTCGCGCACGCTCAAAGAAATGTAAGTAACGTGCGTGATACACTACTCCGCCAGCATCCGTGTCCTCATAATAGACACGAACCGGAAAGGTAAAACATTGGTTATTCAAAATAATGCTCAAATTATCAGCCATAACAAGCCGCTTATTTTAGAACCTGTTCATTAGATGTGCAAGCTCCAAATAATAATATTTGTCTATCGTTCTTATAAAAACCAATGCTGAACAATAGCAATTATTGTGGTGAAATAACCAATTAATGGCAAGAAAACGAGCTGCCATATTGCTCGGCGAATATCGAATCCGATACCGTGGATCCACAAATTAATCAATCCCCAAAAAATCGCAAGAATCCAAGCTGGATGTGCAGTACGAAGTGCGGTCGAAAATTGATTTAAATTTAAAAAGAAAGCCGCGGTTAAAAATAACGCTAAAATAAACGAAAGGGTTCGCAAGGAACCCTTATTACTTAATTGATAGAGTGAATTAATCATCATTACTCGTCAAATTTACCTGACTTTTCTTTGCCAATGGTTAATTTAGCACTCACCATAACTGCAGCCAACACACCCACTACCCAAATTACATATAACATATTGTTTCTCCTTAGTATAATGAGTTTTTGTTGTCTTCAACAAAGCTTTCATCCAAGCGACCAAACATTTTGTAGTATGACCAAATGGTGTAAAGCAATGAGATGGTAACAAATACTAATGCCAAGTAGAACATTAGAGTTAATGTTAATTCACTTGACGTTGCATCCCACATTAACAAGCTTTGTTCTGGATGAGTACTTGAAGGCATTACAAATGGGAACATTGATACTGCCGCAGTAATAATCACACCCGCCATGGTTAATACAGAGAAGAAGAACGCAAAACCACAACGATTTGCTTTAGATGCAACTACATTTAATAATGCACCAACCACAGCTAATACTGGGAATGCCCATAAAGCTGGATTTTCATTGAAGTTTTTGAAACATGCACCTGCCTCAACTGCCACTTGTTTACCTGAAGCTGGCGCCGATGCTGCAAAGTGATTAATCGTGCTAGTCACCACATAACCGTCTTTGAAAGAAAGCCACACACCTGCAAGCACAAAAGTAATTAATGTCACTAATGCACCGATTTGTGTAATTGCTCTTGCGCGATCACGCAATGCAGCTGTGGTTTTCATTTGTAACCAGTTTGCACCGTGAGTCACTAACATTGCAAGGCTTAACACACCGCAAAGTAATGCAAATGGGTTTAATAACGCAAAGAAAGAACCGGTATAAGTAGCTTGTGAAAGGTCATTTAATTCAAATGGTACACCTTGTAATAAATTACCAAATGCCACACCGAATACTAATGCTGGTACAAAACCACCCGCAAACAAACCCCAATCCCACATCGCACGCCATGTTGGATTATCAATTTTCGCACGATATTCAAAACCAATTGGACGGAAGAATAACGCAGCTAACACAAGGAATAAGGCAATATAGAAGCCTGAAAACGCTACAGAATAAACAATCGGCCATGCCGCGAAGATTGCACCACCTGCAGTTAATAACCAAACTTGGTTACCATCCCAGTGTGGAGCAATAGAGTTAATCATAATACGTCTTTCTACTTCTTTCTTACCTGCTACGGGTAAAAGTGCGGTCACGCCCATATCGAATCCATCTGTTACAGAGAAACCGATAAGCAATACAACAACTAGCACCCACCAAATAATACGTAGAATTTCATAATCAAGCATAATCCATCTCCTGCTTATTTAGATGATTGCTCAAAATAGTATTTGCCGGTTTTCAATGCACTTGGACCTAAACGTGCATATTTAAACATCAAATACATTTCCGCAATGATGAAGAAGAAGTAAAGTACACAAATTAAACCGATAGAGAACCATAAGTCACCTACACTTAAGTTAGAGGCAGACACCCCTACCGGTAATACTTCATAAATCGCCCATGGTTGACGACCAAATTCAGCTAAGAACCAACCAAATTCAATCGCTAAGATTGGCAATGGAATACCCCAAAGCAATGCTTTGAGTAATAAGCGAGAAGAAGTCACTTTGTTACGTAAATTTTGAACAAATGCACCAAAGGTCAGTAAAATAATTAAACCACCTGCCGCTAACATACCACGGAATGCCCAGAAGTTAGGACCTACGTTTGGAATAGTATCGCGTGCTGCTTGTTTAATTTGTTCATCCGTTGCATCAACAACTTTATCTGTGTAACGTTTTAATAATAAACCGAAACCTAAATCACCTTTGACTTCATCAAATTTTGCCTTAGTTTCTGGATTTACTTGGCCTGCTGATTTTTTCTCTGCTTTTAATTGTGTGAATAAATCATAAGCAACCATACCGTTACGAACACGACCTTCATTTTTTGCTTGAATTTCTTTCAAACCAACGATTTCAGTGTCTAAAGAACGCGTTGCAATTAAACCACCTAAATATGGAATGTCAATCGCAAAATCATTTTTCATTTCTGCAGTATTTGGAATCGCCACTGGGTGGAATGGGGCTGGTGCAGGATGAGTTTCAAACTCAGCTTCCATTGCAGCTAATTTCACAGGTTGCGCTTTACCGATGTCGTAACCTGATTCATCCCCCATAATTAATACAGCTGATGCCGCGATAAAACCAAAGGTTGCCGCTACAGAGAATGAACGTTTAGCAAAACCGATATCGCGGCCTTTTAATAAATAGAATGCGCTGATACCTAATACAAACATAGCACCGGTTGTATAACCCGCTGTTAATGTGTGTAAGAATTTACTTTGAGCAACTGGATTTAACCAAAGATCTAAGAAGCTGGTCATTTCCATACGAACGGTTTCAAAGTTAAACTCTGCCGCTACCGGATGTTGCATCCAACCATTTGCCACTAAAATCCACATTGCAGAAAGGTTTGAACCAAAGGCTACGCAGTAAGTTGCGAGTAAGTGTTTACCTTTAGTTAAACGATCCCAACCGAAGAAGAATAGCCCCACGAAAGTGGATTCTAAGAAGAACGCAAGTAATGCTTCGATTGCTAATGGTGCACCGAAAATATCACCTACATAGTGAGAATAATAAGACCAGTTTGTCCCGAATTGGAACTCCATAATAATACCGGTCGTTACCCCTAGAGCAAAGTTAATACCAAATAACTTACCCCAGAATTTAGTCATATCTTTATATACTTCTTTGCCCGTTTTAACATAAATGGTTTCCATGATCACAAGAACGAAAGATAAACCTAATGTTAATGGTACAAAAATGAAGTGATATAACGCAGTTAACGCAAACTGCAAGCGTGAGAGATCAACAACGTCTAACATCTCAACTCCTTGTATAAATCTACAAGATTTTCACTTTATGATTACCAAGGATAATCCCAAATAATCACCCCAAACTACTCAACAAAAATCGTTAAGAAACATTGAATTATTTACGTAATAATTGCCTTTTCTATTATCAAAACAGAATGCAGTAACCGATTACAATATAAACATTCAAAATTTTGCCCTATTCTACTACTATTTATGAGGATAAAAAATAGAAAAAACCGTTATATTGATCACATTTTTTGATATAAGTTACAAAATACCCTATTTAGCGTAACTATAGCGAAATTGATCTACATCAAATCTTGCATATTTATCTCGAATGAAAAAATTTATCTCTATCAGAAGGAAACTTTATTGAAAAGAAATAGACAAAATAACCACTAGACAGGGCGACAGGATTTTGCTATTTTTTAGCCTAATGATATTTGGAAAGATTTGTAGGGATTTACAATGAAGAAAATTTGTGTAATTTTGACCGCACTTTTCGGTTCGATGGCACTATCTGCCACTGCAGCACCTATTACAGAAAACAAAGCTGCTCTTCCACAACAATGCACACAGTTATTTAAAGAAACAGAAAATTTGATTGCCCAAGCAGAAAAACAGCCGGGTACTCATACTCAAGTAGGCAAGATCAAAAGTAAACTCAATCAAAGCAAACAGCAAATTCTTGAGATGGAATTAGCGACTCAACAAAAAAGCTGTGATGTGGGTTTAGCAAGATTAAATAGCATGAAGAGCTATACTGAAGAAACTAACTAATCAAGTTTTAAAAAGAAAGGACATATTGATATCAATATGTCCTTTTTTCTATCTCTTATTCTGACTGCTTCTGAAGTCCAAAGTGTCGATAAGTTAACGAAGTCGCAATTCGGCCTCGAGGCGTACGCTGTAAAAATCCTTGTTGAATCAAGTAAGGTTCTAACACATCTTCAATAGTGTCACGCTCTTCGCCAATTGCTGCCGCCAAGTTATCTAACCCAACTGGTCCACCATCAAAACGTTCAATCACTGCGGTAAGTAATTTTCTATCTAAGTAATCAAAACCTGCATCATCGACATCTAACATTGAAAGCGCTTGTTTAGCAATGTCTGCCGAAATAATGCCATCATTACGCACATCAGCAAAATCTCGAACGCGACGCAATAAACGGTTTGCAATACGAGGCGTACCACGTGAACGACGAGCGACTTCAAAAGCGGCTTTATCTTCTAATTCTAGATTTAAGCAAGATGCACTTCTTGTCACAATAGAAGTTAAATCCTCAACGGAATAAAACTCCAAACGCTGAACGATACCGAAACGATCACGCAATGGCGAAGTTAACGAACCAGCTCTGGTTGTAGCACCAATTAATGTGAAAGGCGGCAAATCCAATTTAATTGAACGTGCTGCTGGCCCTTCACCAATCATAATATCCAGCTGATAATCTTCCATTGCTGGATAAAGCACTTCTTCAATCGCAGGAGAAAGGCGATGAATTTCATCAATAAACAATACATCATGGGGTTCAAGATTTGTCAGCATTGCCGCTAAATCGCCGGCTTTTTCAAGTACAGGCCCTGATGTGGTGCGGATATTCACACCCATTTCATTTGCCACAATATTAGCAAGCGTTGTTTTTCCTAAACCTGGAGGGCCAAAGATCAAAAGATGATCTAAGGCATCTTGACGTAACTTTGCGGCCTTGATGAAAATATCCATCTGCTCTCGCACTTGTGGTTGTCCCACATAGTCGGCTAAAAGTTTTGGGCGAATAGCACGATCGATGACATCTTCATCCATTTTTGCCTGACTGCTAATAATTCTATCTGCTTCGATCATATCTGTTTAATCTTTATAATGCGGCTTTTAAGGCTTCGCGAATTAATTGCTCACTGGTTAAGTCTGCTTTAGCCACTTTTTTCACCATTTTTTCAGCATCAGTTGGTTTATAGCCTAATGCAACCAATGCAGCAACCGCTTCATCAACTGAGCACTCCGATTGACACAATTCTGAAGTTGAAGGAATATGCTTGCTCTCCACAAAGAAATCACTTTGGCGAACATCTTTAAACTTACCTTTTAACTCCACCAATAAACGTTCAGCTGTTTTCTTGCCCACACCAGGAATTTTCACTAATTTTGACAGTTCTTCTCGCTCAATAGCGTAAGCAAACTGCTCTACTGACATTGCAGATAAGATCGCGAGTGCCAATTTAGGTCCAACAC
>CAUGKJ010000063.1 GCA_959600045.1 uncultured Haemophilus sp. | reverse complement strand
AATTAATCGACATATTCTGTTATAACACGCGGGGTTAATTTTGTAATCAATTCATAGCTTAAAATACCACTGTATTTAGCTACTGTTTCAATTGGTAATTCCTTACCCCATAAAATCACTTCATCACCTACTTTATCTTGGCTATCTGCGCCTAAGTCTACCGTTAGCATATCCATTGAGACGCGACCGACAATAGGAACAATTCGACCATTTAGATAAACTGGCGTGCCTTCTGGCACATCACGCGGATATCCATCACCGTATCCAATAGCGACAACACCAATTTTGGTATCTTTAGGACTGGTCCAAATGCCACCATAGCCAACAGGTTCACCTTTTTTATGTTCTCGCACCGCAAGTAATGAAGAAGTTAAGTTCATCACGGGGATTAAACCAAATTCAGCACCGACAGTATCCGTTGGTGAAATGCCATACATAATAATCCCTGGACGAATACAATCTAAATGAGCCTCAGGCCAGAATAAAACCCCGCCAGATGCCGCAATGGTTCTTTCTCCACCTTTATCTTTTGTCGCTTGAAGGAAACGATCAAGCTGAACTTGAGTATAATCAGAATCTAGTTCATCAGCACGGCTAAAATGGCTGACAAAACCTAAGTGCGGTTGAATTTGAGGGAGTTTTTTCAGCTCTTGATAAAAATAATCCACTTCATCAAGTGACACACCTAAACGGTGCATACCGGTATCAATCTTCAACCAGACTTTGATTGGACTTGGTACCACAGCTCGTTTTAATGCTTCAAGCTGTTCACGGTTATGCACCACCGTTTCGATGTTATTTACCGCAATAATGGGTAAATCTTTTTCATCAAAAAAACCTTCTAGCAATAAGATCGGTTTAATAATACCGTTAGAGCGTAACGATAACGCCTCTTCTAAACGCGCTACGGCAAAGCAATCTACCATGCTTTCTAAAGCAGATGAGACAAATACCACACCGTGACCATATGCGTTTGCTTTTACCACTGCAATAATTTTGCTATGTGGCGCTTTTTCTTTAATAACTTGTAAATTATGTTTTAAGGCAAGCGAACTGATTTTCGCTGTTACCGGTTTTACGTTCATTTTTCTAATCCGTTCTATCTTGCCTAATAATCATCTCTGTATTCACGCTGTTCGGCAAGGTTATCAAAGCGTGAGAATTGACCGTTAAATGCTAAACGTACACGACCAATCGGACCGTTACGTTGTTTACCAATAATAATTTCAGCAACCCCTTTATCTTCAGAATTATCGTTATACACTTCGTCACGATAAATAAACATAATTAAGTCAGCATCCTGCTCGATAGAGCCTGATTCACGCAAGTCTGAGTTTACCGGACGTTTATCTGCACGTTGTTCCAAAGTACGGTTAAGCTGAGAAAGTGCAATAACCGGGACTTCTAATTCTTTTGCTAATGCTTTTAAAGAACGGGAAATCTCGGCGATCTCTAAGGTACGGTTATCTGAAAATGCGGGTGCGCGCATTAATTGAAGGTAGTCCACCATAATCATGCTCAAACCATTGTTTTCGCGGTACACACGACGTGCGCGAGAGCGCAATTCTGTTGGGGTTAAACCTGAAGAATCATCGATATAAAGGTTATTTTTTTGCTTAAACATCCCAAACACGCTGGCAATTTTGCTCCATTCCGTTTCATCCAAATTTTGACCAGTACGAATTTTGGTTTGGTCCACTCGAGCTAGAGAGGCAATCATACGCATCATGATTTGTTCCGCAGGCATCTCTAAACTGAATACCAACACAGGCTTATCACTTGCCATGGCGGCATTTTCACAAAGGTTCATCGCAAAAGTGGTTTTACCCATAGAAGGACGAGCTGCGACAATGATGAGGTCTGAAGGCTGTAAACCTGCTGTTTTCTTATCTAAGTCAACAAAGCCCGTTGTGACCCCTGTCACACCACTATGATTTTCAAGCTTACTTAAGGTATCAATTCGAGCAATAGTACTTTCCAACACGCTGATCACATTTTGTGGCCCTTCAGTTGAAGAACTGCGTTTTTCAGCGATCGCAAATACTTCCCTTTCAGCTTCATCCAACACCATTTTGATGTCTTTGCCTTTAGGCGAATAACTGTTTTCTGCAATACGATTCCCCACGGCAATAAGCTCACGCAAAATCGCTTTTTCACGTACGATTTCGGCATAAGCTAAAATATTGATAGCATTTGGGGTGTTATTGGAAAGATCTGCGAGATAAGCAAAGCCCCCTACAGAATCACTGATACCTTTGGCTTTAAGGGCTTGATCAAGGGTGATTAAATCAATCGGCGTTTGGTTGCGCATTAATTCTTCCATGGTTTGGAAGATGGCTTTATGTGCAAAAGTGTAAAAATCCTCAGCAATGACCCTTTCCGCAATGCCATCCCAATGCTGATTACTGAACGGCTTGTTCAGCTTCAGTGGAATGAGGCGGGATACTAACTTGTTCAGTTTTCTGATCAGAAGATTGGATTTGTCGTTGTGATGCCATAAGGATTTCAATTTAAACTAAAAAACTATGCTTATGATACCGCAAATACGAGGTGGTTTTAAGAAAAAAGTGCGGTCAATATTTTCAATATTTTAGACATAAAAAAACGGTGGAAAAATCCACCGCTCTTTTTCATTCAGGAATGTTGATTATTCAACAGTTAAAGTACGACAATCGTTAGTTGTACCTTCTGATTCATCACCTTGTGTTAATAAAACAAGATCACCTGAAACTAAATAACCTTTTTCTTTTAATAGGTTAATCGCGGCTTTTGCACCTGCAGAGCTACGAGATTCACCATCAAAATGAACTGGTGTGACACCGCGGTACAATACGCAACGGTTTAATGTTTCTTGAACACGAGAAAGTGCAAAGATTGGTAAACCTGAGCTAATACGTGACATTAATAATGGTGTACGACCAGAGTGGCTTAATGTAATGATTGCTGCAATACCGCTTAAGTGGTTCGCTGCATACATCGCAGACATTGCTACAGATTCTTCAATATCTCTGAACTCACGATCTAAACGGTGATGAGAAACATTGATGCTAGGCATTTTTTCTGCACCTAAACATACGCGAGCCATTGTCGCTACAGTTTCAGCTGGATATTGACCTGCTGCAGTTTCTGCTGAAAGCATTACCGCATCAGTACCATCTAATACCGCATTTGCCACGTCCATTACTTCTGCACGAGTTGGCATTGGGTTGCTGATCATTGACTCCATCATTTGAGTTGCAGTGATTACCGCACGGTTTAATTGACGTGAACGACGAATTAATTTTTTCTGTACGCCAACTAATTCAGGGTCACCGATTTCAACACCTAAGTCACCACGCGCAACCATGATTACATCAGAAGCAAGGATGATATCGTCCATTGATGCATCATCAACTACGGTTTCAGCACGTTCAACTTTAGCAACGATTTTTGCATCTAAACCTGCTTGTTTTGCTAACTCACGTGCATAGTTTAAATCTGCACTTGAACGTGGGAAAGATACCGCTAAGAAATCCACACCGATACGTGCCGCAGTGATAATATCTGCTTTATCTTTTTCAGTTAATGCATCTGCAGATAAGCCACCACCTAATTTGTTGATCCCTTTATTGTTTGATAATGGACCACCAACAGTCACTTCAGTAAATACTTTTGCACCTTCTGTAGAAAGTACTTTTAATTGAACACGGCCGTCATCTAATAAAAGAATATCGCCTGGTACAACATCTTGTGGAAGTGTTTTATAGTCTAAACCTACGGCTTCTTGATTACCTTCACCTTTTGGTAATTCCGCATCAAGAATAAATTTATCACCAACATTTAAGAAAATTTTGCCGTCTTTAAAAGTAGAAACACGAATTTTAGGGCCTTGTAAGTCACCTAAAATTGCCACGGTTTTACCTAATTTTTTCGCGATCGCACGAACACGCTCAGCACGCTCAATATGATCATCTGGTGTACCGTGAGAAAAGTTCATACGTACAACATTAGCGCCTGCTGCGATAATTTTTTCAAGATTGTTATCGCGGTCTGTTGCTGGCCCCATTGTACATACAATCTTCGTTCTTCTTAATTTTCTAGACATTATCTAAACTCCACAAATGGTTACAATTTACTAAAGCTTTTTTTAAATTTCGGCTCATCCGAGATAAAAAACGCTGGGCATTATACGCTTAAACCTGCATAAAATCAAAATAACTACTGAGACTTTTTAAATCAATTTTTGGTTATTTTTTTAGCAGCTAAATTTAACTTAAAACAAATTCTCTTGTTTTCATTCTTAAAACTGTTTATCATCTGCCACATCTTTTATGCGACTATAGCTCAGTTGGTTAGAGCACCACCTTGACATGGTGGGGGTCACTGGTTCGAGTCCAGCTAGTCGCACCATCTTGCAATCCCAAGCTTTTTAGCTTGGGATTTTTTCTTTTTATCTCCCTACTGAATTTGAATGAATACTTTCTAAATAAACCAACCACACAAATGAAAATAATTTTCATTGATCGACGAAAACGTTTTCGCTATACTTGCGCCTCTTTTATTATCTATCGGGATAGCGATTATGAATTTTAAATTAAGCCTCATTTCAACCGCACTTTTAACCAGTTTTTCCGTTTCAGCATTTGCGGAAACTGAACAACCAGTAAAAGAAAACACTGAAACGCTTGAACAAATTAATGTTCAAGATACAGGTATTAAACAAAATGGTTATCAAACGACAGGGACATCCGTCGTATCAAAAGCTGAAGTGCCTGTATTCGATACACCAAATACTGTCAATATCCTTTCGACTAAATTATTAGAAGATCGTAAACCTGAATCACTCATTGATGCACTTTATAACGTCAGTGGTGTGAGCCAAGCCAATACGCTAGGTGGCATGTTTGACTCCATTCAAAAACGTGGTTTTGGTGGAAACCGTGACAACTCAATTATGCGTAACGGTTTACAAGCTGGCCCAGCTAAAAACTTTAGCGCGACAACTGAAACCGTTGAAGTTTTAAAAGGACCTGCATCTGTACTTTATGGTATTCAAGATCCAGGTGGTGTGGTTAATATCATTACTAAAAAACCGCAACAAACGCCACGTTATGTCGTTGGTGGAACCTTAGGTAATCATAGCCTGTGGGGAACGCAATTAGATTTTACTGGTGGCTTAGGAAATGGTTTTGCTTACCGCTTTATCTATGACAAACAAGAAAAAGACTACTGGCGTAATTTTGGCAAAGTGAAAAATACCACTTACGCACCATCACTTTCTTGGGAAAATGATAAAACTAAAGCGCTTCTTTCTTATGAACATAAAGATATTCTTGAGCCATTTGATCGTGGTACAAATCTTTTAACGGCAACTAATGCATTACCGGATATTCCTGTATCGCGTCGTTTAGATGAACCAAATAATGAAACAACCGCAAAAACCGATAACATTGATTTCAAAATTGAACACAAATTAAGTGATGGTTGGAAATTAAATGCGGGTTATAGCTATGCGCGTTACAAATATTTCTACGATCAAGCTCGTATTACAAATATTAACGTGAAAACACGTACAGCCCGTCGCGCGATTGAGCAGCAACAAGGTGACCAACGTGTTCATAGCGGTACATTAAATATTGTTGGTGAATTTGGTATTGGTGATATTGCTAACCGTTTTGTAGCTGGTGTAGATGTCATGCGTAATATCCGCGATATTGGACCTATTTATAACCAAGGCATTACAAAGTCAGATATCAATATTGATAATCCACTCTATACTAATCCTGTTGCAGAACATAAAAATGGTAACGGCAACGCCTACCAATATAACCATCTAAAAACCGTTGGTGTTTATATCCAGGATACCGCTTACTTTACAGATAACTTTATCATGACAGGTGGTTTACGTTATGAGTACTTTGATCAATTTGCAGGACGTCATTGCTTAAATGCAGCAAACTGTAAAAAAGGTCAAAATCTAACAAGAACTGGAAATACTGATCAGCACGATGGTAAATTATTGTATCAATTAGGTGCCGTATATAAATTTACGCCACATATTGCGACATTTGCTAACTACGCTGAGTCTTTCCGTCCACAAATGAGTGTGGCAACACCTGTTAGC
>CAUGKJ010000062.1 GCA_959600045.1 uncultured Haemophilus sp. | reverse complement strand
TATCGAATGACGGTAAATTTATTTCAACGACTGAATTCTTCGCAGGCAAAGGCGTATTTGAAGCGAATCCATTGGTTGTTGAAAAATTACAAGAAGTGGGCAACTTATTAAAAGTTGAGAAAATCAAACACAGTTACCCACACTGCTGGCGTCACAAAACCCCGATTATTTTCCGTGCAACACCACAATGGTTTATCGGTATGGAAACACAAGGCTTACGCCAACAAGCATTGGGTGAAATCAAGCAAGTTCGCTGGATTCCAGATTGGGGTCAAGCACGTATCGAGAAAATGGTTGAAAACCGCCCAGACTGGTGTATTTCCCGCCAACGTACTTGGGGAGTGCCGATGACCTTATTCGTGCACAAAGAAACCGAAGAACTTCATCCGCGTACTTTAGCGTTACTTGAAGAAGTAGCGAAACGTGTAGAGAAAGCCGGTATTCAAGCATGGTGGGATTTAGACGAAAAAGAATTATTAGGTGCGGACGCAGAAACCTATCGTAAAGTACCTGATACCCTTGACGTATGGTTTGACTCAGGATCAACCTATTCTTCTGTTGTGGCGAATCGTCCAGAATTTAATGGTCAAGATATCGACATGTATTTAGAAGGTTCTGACCAACACCGTGGTTGGTTTATGTCTTCTTTAATGCTTTCTACGGCAACAGACAGCAAAGCACCATATAAACAAGTATTAACCCATGGTTTCACCGTGGATGGTCAAGGCCGTAAGATGTCAAAATCTATCGGTAATATCGTGACCCCACAAGAAGTCATGGATAAATTTGGTGGTGATATTTTACGTTTATGGGTCGCATCTACCGACTATACGGGGGAAATGACCGTTTCTGATGAGATCTTAAAACGTGCAGCGGATAGCTATCGTCGTATTCGTAACACTGCGCGTTTCTTATTAGCTAACTTGAATGGTTTCGATCCGCAACGTGATGCCGTTAAACCAGAAGACATGATTAGCTTGGATCGTTGGGCGGTAGCTTGTGCGTTAGATGCACAAAAAGAAATTAAAGACGCGTACGATAACTATCAATTCCACACGGTGGTACAACGTTTAATGCGTTTCTGTTCTGTGGAAATGGGCTCGTTCTACCTTGATATTATCAAAGACCGTCAATATACCACCAAAGCAGACAGCCTTGCGCGTCGTAGCTGCCAAACAGCGTTATGGCACATTGCAGAAGCTTTAGTGCGTTGGATGGCACCAATCTTGTCATTTACGGCAGATGAAATTTGGGGCTACTTGCCACAAACGGCAACTGCACGTGCTGAATTCGTCTTTACTGAAGAATTCTACGAAGGTTTATTTGGCTTAGGTGCGAACGAAAAATTAGATGATGCTTACTGGCAACAACTCATTAAAGTTCGTTCTGAAGTGAACCGTGTACTAGAAATCGCACGTAACGACAAAGTGATCGGTGGTGGTTTAGAAGCAGAAGTAACGGTTTATGCTAACGATGAATATCGTGCATTGTTAGAACAATTAGGCAATGAATTACGTTTCGTGTTAATTACCTCAAAAGCAGAAGTGAAAGCATTAGCAGACAAACCTGCGGATGTGGCTGCGGGTGAGTTAGAGGGAATTGCCGTAAGCGTAGCACGTTCTAACGGTGAAAAATGTCCACGTTGCTGGCATTATTCTGACAAAATCGGCGTGAATCCTGAACATCCGACACTTTGTCCACGTTGTGTGGAAAACGTAGTGGGTAACGGCGAAGTACGTCAGTTCGCGTAAGCTTAACACCATAAAGAAAAAGAGCGGTCAAAATTGACCGCTCTTTTTTTATGCTGAAATGCACAGAAATAAAAAAGGCTGACATGAATCAGCCTTAAAGATTTTATTGGTTAAAAGTATTACACACAGAAGGATTAGCGCTTTGTAAGCCTTTTCTAAACCATTCTAGACGCTGTGCAGATGTGCCGTGAGTGAAGCTATCAGGCACCACATAACCTTGGCTGCGTTTTTGTAAACGGTCATCGCCCACAGCTTCTGCTGCATTAAACGCTTTTTCTTCATCACCGCGTTCAAATAAACCACTTTTTACCGCTTGGCTCGCCCAAACACCGGCGAAGCAGTCAGCTTGAAGTTCTAATTGAACAGAAAGTTGATTTGCAGTTTTACGATCGCTGCTTTGTTGTGCGCGATTCACTTGCGGCAGAATGCCGAGCATATTTTGTACGTGGTGACCAACTTCGTGTGCAATCACATAAGCAAAGGCTGAATCACCTGCTGCACCCAGTTTATTTTTCATTTCGTTATAGAATGATAAATCAAGGTAAACTTTGCGATCGCTCGGGCAGTAGAATGGACCCATTGCAGATTGACCCGTACCACAAGCGGTCGGCGTTACACCATTGTAAAGCACCATGGTTGGCTCGCTATAGGTTTTACCCATTTGTCTGAAATATTGTCCCCAAACGGTTTCAGTATCTGCTAATACAACTTTAGAAAGACTCGCAAGCTGCTGTTCTTCTTGGGTTTCTAATTGTTGAGAGCTTTGTCCTGAAAAATCAGGCGTACCCACTAAGCCTGAAAGATCCACACCATAATAAGCGCCGACTAAAAGAATGATAATACCGAGTACACCGGTGCCTTTTCCGCCACCGAAGTTACCGCCGCCAGAGCCACGTCTATCTTCAATATTTGAGCTTTCTCTACGACCTTCCCAACGCATAATTTGTCCTTTCTGAGTGAGTAAATTAAAAATCGGCGTATTCTATCAAAGTGCGGTCAATTTTAGATCAGTTTTCTTGAAATATTTACATAGCTTTACACTCTGATTTATAGACTTCTTAAGGGAATTTCAGTATCGTAATACTCCCTTAAACAAACATACAAAAGGAACTTTAAAATGGGTTTATTTGATTTTGTCAGTGACATTGGTAAGAAAGTTTTCTCTAAAGAAGAAGATGCATCTAAAGCAGTGACTCAACACATCGCTGAAGATAATCCAGGCGTGGAAAACTTATCTGTTACCGTGGAAAATGGTGTAGCAAATATCCAAGGTGTGGCGGCAAATGCAGCAGCATTAGAAAAAGCTGTATTAATGGCGGGTAACATTCAAGGTATCCACTCAGTAACAAGCGATGCAAGCATCAATGGCGGTGAGACCTTAGGCAGTGATGAAACATTCTATGTAATCCAAAAAGGTGACACCTTGTGGAAAATCGCTGAGAAAGCTTACGGAAATGGCGCGAAATACACCGCGATCGTTGAAGCAAATAAAGAAGTGATTAAAGACGCGGATAAGATTTTCCCAGGTCAAAAAATTCGTTTACCGAAAGGTTTATAATTCGATAAAAAGTGCGGTTATTTTTGACCGCACTTTTTTCTTTATCAAAAATTGTTGATAAATTGTGCAATTTTAGCTAGTTTTCTATTGAATTTTCTGGTTTCTATCGACTGTTTGATTTTCTTTCGCTATAATTTGGCGGTTTTTTATTTTTACAAACAATAACGTGTTCGGTGTGGTTTTTACCGAGTGCAACATTAATTGAGGTTACAAATGTCATTAAATATTGAAACAACTCAAGGTTTAGAGCGTCGTGTGACGATCACCGTTCCAGCTGAAGCTGTAGAAAAAGCAACTCGTGAAGAATTCAAACGTGCAGCAAAAAATGTACGTGTTGATGGTTTCCGTAAAGGTCACGTGCCAGCTCACATCATTGAACAACGTTTTGGCGCATCAATCCGTCAAGATGTATTAAACGATTTATTACCACGTCATTTCTTTGACGCAGTAATCGCTGAGAAAATCAACATCGCAGGTCGTCCAACTTTCGCAATCGAAACGTTCGAACCAGGTAAAGATTTATCATTCACTGCAACTTTCGAAGTGTACCCAGAAGTTGAATTAAAAGGCTTAGAAAACATCAAAGTTGAGAAACCAACTGTTGAAATCACTGAAGCTGATATCGATAAAATGATCGATGTATTACGTAAACAACAAGCAACTTGGGCTGAAAGCAAAGCAGCAGCTAAAGCAGATTCTCGCGTGACCATTGACTTCGTTGGTTCAGTAGATGGCGAAGAATTCGAAGGTGGTAAAGCAACTGATTTCGTTCTATTCATGGGCCAAGGTCGTATGATCCATGGTTTTGAAGAAGGCATCGTAGGCCACAAAGCAGGTGAACAATTCGATATCAATGTGACTTTCCCAACGGAATACCATTCTGAAAACTTAAAAGGTAAAGATGCAAAATTTGCGATCACCTTGAAAAAAGTAGAAGAAATGGAATTACCAGAATTAACCGATGAGTTCGTTGCTAAATTTGGTCCAAACACCAAAACTGTGGCAGATTTACGTGCAGAAATCAGTAAAAACATGGAACGTGAATTGAAAAACGCATTAGTTTCTCGCGTTAAACAACAAGTGATCAACGGTTTAATCGAACAAAACCCAATTGATGTTCCAGCTTCTGCAGTAGAAGAAGAAATCAATGTGTTACGTAACCAAGCAGCACAACGCTTCGGTGGCAATGCACAACAAGCTGCACAATTACCACGCGAATTATTTGAAGCGGATGCAAAACGTCGTGTTCAAGTTGGTTTATTATTCTCTGAAGTGATCAAATCAAACGAATTGAAAGTGGATGAAGAGCGTGCGAAAGCAATGATCGCGGATATCGCTTCTGCTTACGAACAACCAGCTGAAGTAGTTGAATATTACAGCAAAAATGAAGAGTTAATGAACAACATTCGCAACGTAGTATTAGAAGAACAAGCAGTTGATGCCGTTCTTGCTAAAGCTCAAGTGACTGAAAAAGCGTCTTCATTTGATGAGATCATGAATCCACAAGCATAATAATTGATAGAACGTGAATTAAATTCACAGGTATATCATCGAAAAGTGCGGTTGTTTTTTTCAATTAAAAGCGACCGCATTTTTGTTTTTACTGATTTTCGGGTAGAATATTGCCTGATTTTTTAGCACATATTTAGGGGCAAAAATGAGTGTAATTCCTATGGTTGTCGAACAAACCTCTCGTGGTGAACGTTCGTACGACATTTATTCCCGCCTATTAAAAGAGCGTGTGATCTTCTTGAGTGGTGAAGTAGAAGATCGTATGGCAAATTTGATCGTGGCACAGCTACTTTTCTTAGAATCAGAAGATCCGAAAAAAGACATTAATATTTATATTAACTCACCCGGTGGCTCGGTGACTGCGGGTATGGCAATTTACGATACCATGCAATTTATTAAACCGGATGTGCGTACCCTTTGCATTGGTCAAGCTTGCTCAATGGGCGCATTTTTACTTGCAGGGGGGGCTGCAGGAAAAAGAGCTGCATTACCGAATGCACGCGTGATGATTCACCAACCATTAGGTGGTTTCCGTGGACAAGCATCAGATATTCAGATCCATGCACAAGAAATTTTAAAAATTAAACAAACCTTAAACGAGCGTCTTGCTTTCCACACTGGTCAAAGCATCGAACGTATCGAAAAAGACACAGATCGTGACAACTTTATGTCGGCGGAAGAAGCAAAAGCTTACGGCTTAGTGGACGATGTGTTGATTAAACGTTAAGGATTTAACATGACAACAAATGATAACGATCTTCACTGTTCTTTCTGCGGAAGAGAAAAAAGTGAAGTAGGTAAATTAATTGCGGGTACAGATGGTTATATTTGTAATGAGTGTATCGAGCTTTGCCACAGTATGTTGGAAGACAGTGGAGAAATCGAAACACCTAGCAAACTCTCAGTTGAAGAAAAATTACCGACACCGCACGAAATTCGTGCTCACTTAGATGATTATGTGATTGGGCAAGATTATGCGAAAAAAGTCTTGTCAGTGGCGGTTTACAATCACTATAAACGCTTACGCACGAACCACCAAACCAATGATGTGGAATTAGGTAAAAGTAACATCTTGTTAATTGGTCCAACAGGTAGCGGTAAAACCTTATTAGCTCAAACCTTGGCGCGTCGTTTGAATGTGCCTTTTGCTATGGCCGATGCGACGACATTAACTGAAGCTGGTTATGTGGGCGAAGACGTGGAAAATGTTCTGCAAAAATTATTGCAAAACTGCGATTACGATACGGAAAAAGCAGAGCAGGGCATTATCTATATTGATGAAATTGATAAAATCGC
>CAUGKJ010000061.1 GCA_959600045.1 uncultured Haemophilus sp. | reverse complement strand
AAGGCATTACCAAATGAAGCGGCTCAATCCTTGTATTCAGCATTAGGTGTATTACTTGCACAATAATATGAGTTGAGAAATAAAAAGTGCGGTTAAATTTGACCGCACTTTTTTATTGGTAGAGACGTTATTCAGCTTTTACGCCTAAGTTACCTATTTTTACCCCGAGGTTACCGAGTGAAACTGGATCCAGATAATCCCCTAAGAATTTGAATAACTCACCTAATTCCGTAAATGAGCGTTTGATTTTTACTTGATCTTCTACTTTACGCACAAATTCATAACGCACATTTTCGCCTTCAAAATAAGCCGTGAGCGTGAGATAAATGGTTTCAAAAAAGTGGCTTTGAGCCCCTTCTTCACCTGGATCACTGATACGGACATTCCAAGTATTGTTAAATAAAACTTCTGTTTTGATTGACATATAGACTTCCTCTGTTTGTTATTTTTTATACTGAAATTGAAACGAAAAACCCGATGATAAAATTTCTGAAATCAAAAACTTTATCATCGGGCTTTTCAAACCAATTGCTCGCATATTTCGCTTTTCGTTGGTAACTGCCTTTGCCTTTACGTTTTTTCTCAACGCGTTGGCGGAATAATTTGTCGTGTAATAGTGCCATCACAGCATTATCTTTCACGACTCCTTTGGCGTGTTGATAAATGGGCTGATTCTCAACCGCACTTTTTGTTTTTTTTGTCATATTTACCTCTAAAAAATTGCCGTGAAGTGTTTCACGGCAAGTTATTATAGCGAAAATGAATAGAATTACAAAATGGCGAGCACGCTTTCAGGCGGTCGTCCAATTTTAGCTTTTTTACCATTTACCACAATCGGGCGTTCTAATAGGGCTGAATTTTCACTGATGGCTTTTAATAACTCATCCTTAGTTAATGCAGGATTATCTAACCCTAATGATTGATAAAGTTCATCTTTGGTACGCATCATTTTTCTGACATCATCTAATCCTAATTTATTAGCCAGTTGCTGCAAGGCTTCAACAGAGTAGTGTTGTTGCAAATAAAGTTCAATCGTCGGTTGAATACCTTTTTCTTCTAATAAAGCTAAGGTTTCACGGCTTTTTGAACAACGCGGATTATGATAAATCGTCACAGACATAACGTTTCCTTCTATTTTATGTTGAATGAGTGGATATAGGATTGATTCAAATTTTAACTTATAATGACAAAAAATACTTGTTTAGGAAGACTTTATGTTAGAAATGCTAAAAAATTGGTATAGCCGCCGCTTAAGCGATCCGCAGGCGATGGGGCTACTTGCCATTTTGTTGTTTGGCTTTATTGCGATTTATTTCTTTAGTGATTTAATCGCCCCGTTGCTGATTGCCATTGTATTAGCATATTTATTGGAAATGCCAATTAATTTCCTGACGAAAAAATTAAAATTTCCTCGAATGCTCGCCACGTTAATTATTTTTGGTGGCTTTCTAACCTTGGCGTTATTAGTTTTCTTCGGACTAGTGCCAACATTATGGAATCAAACGATTTCCTTATTAAGCGATTTGCCGGCTATGTTCAATAAATTACATGAATGGTTGTTAGCCCTTCCTGAGCATTATCCTGAACTCATTGATTACACTATGATTGACACCTTTTTTAGTGCTGCTCGAGCGAAGATTTTGGGCTTTGGTGAATCTGCGGTGAAATTGTCAATTACTTCATTAATGAACCTTGTATCACTGGGTATTTATGCATTTTTAGTGCCATTAATGATGTTCTTTATGTTGAAAGACAAAACTGAACTTCTTTCTGGCGTGAGTCGCTTTTTACCTAAAAACCGTCTTTTGGCTTCTAAAGTATGGAATGAAATGCAACAACAAATTGCGAATTATATTCATGGTAAGCTGTTGGAAATTTTGATTGTCGGCGTGGTGACTTACATCATCTTTTTAAGCTTTGGTTTGAATTATCCGCTCTTACTTTCTGTTGCCGTTGGGTTGTCTGTATTAGTGCCTTATATCGGCGCGGTATTGGTGACGATTCCTGTTGCGTTAGTGGCCATGTTCCAGTTTGGCATTTCCCCAACGTTTTGGTATTTAATTGTGGCCTTTGCGGTGAGTCAACTTCTAGATGGAAACTTGTTGGTACCGTATTTATTCTCTGAAGTCGTTAATTTACACCCTTTAGTAATCATTATTTCAGTGCTGATTTTTGGCGGATTATGGGGATTCTGGGGCGTATTCTTCGCGATTCCATTGGCAACGCTCGTCAAAGCTGTGATAAATGCATTGCCGGATTAGACAGGATTAAAACGATAAAAAGAAAGCTGACGAAAGTCAGCTTTTTTGTTCTTTTAATTTTTGGATATCCAGAATTTCGACACAATCTGTTGTCCCTGCTTTAATACGCCATTTAATGTTAAATTCGTACAGACTAATGCCGTAAATGCGATCGGTTTCTTTACCTTGTTGATAAGCTGGGCGGGGATCTTGTGCGATCACTTCTGTAATAAATCTCGCTAAGTGCGGCCGGTTTTTGTGATATTTTTCTACCGCACTTTGGGCGATTTCTGTAAATTCTACGTTTAATTTTGCAGGTGGTTTTTCTTGCGCAAAACTTGATTTTGCCTCAGGTTCACTATCAGCATAGGCAATATAAGGCTTAATATCAAAAATAGGTGTACCATCGACAAGATCCACGGATCCTAAATGTAGAAAAACACGTCCATGAATACATTCTACTTGGCGTAATTCTACTTTGTATAAGCCTAGCGGATTTGGACGATGTGTAGCGCGAGAAGCAAATACGCCGACACGTTGATTGCCGCCTAAACGAGGGGGGCGAACGGTGGATTGCCATTTCCCATGGGGTACTTTGTCGAATTGGAAAATAAGCCAAAGATGGCTAAATTGCTCTAATCCTCGTACCGCTTCTGGTGAATTATACGGAGGGAGTAGTTCCACAATACCAATGCCATCCTGCACTAAATCTGGCTGTCGTGGTACCGAGAATTTTTCTTTGTAAGGCGTGTGAATCACCGCAATTGGTTGAAGAGTCAGTGTTAAATCATTCATAAAAAGGCAATTTCCGTGTAGAATACGCCCTTTATTGTAATCAAAAGTGCGGTCAAAAAAAATGACAAATCATAAATTGAAAATGTGGTGGGAAACCGCTCGCCCAAAAACCTTGCCTTTGGCATTAGCTTCTATTTTTACTGGTTCAGCATTGGCATATTGGGCGGATAAAGAAAGTTTTAATCTCACCGTGATGTTACTTTGCTTGCTTACTACCATTTTATTGCAAGTACTTTCTAACTTTGCTAACGATTATGGTGATCATCAAAAAGGGTCAGATACCGAAGAACGTATTGGGCCTTTACGTGGTATTCAGCAAGGTGCAATTTCTGCGAATGAGCTTAAATGGGGCCTAATTTTAATGGCGGTGGGGGCGTTTTTCTCAGGTGCATTCTTAATTGGTATCGCATATCAAAGTCTTACTGATTTATTGGCCTTTGCTGGTTTGGGTATTCTTGCCATTATTGCTGCCATTACTTATACCGTAGGCGCTAAACCTTATGGTTATTTAGGTTTAGGCGATTTGTCTGTTTTGCTCTTTTTTGGACTATTAGGTGTAGGTGGAACTTATTATCTACAAACTCACAGCATTGATAGCTTAATTACTTTACCTGCGTTAGGCTCAGGTTTATTAGCAACAGCCGTTTTAAATATCAATAATTTACGTGATATTGAGCAAGATGCGAAAGTAGGGAAAAATACTCTGGTTGTGCGTATTGGTCCGAAGAAAGGACGTATTTATCATTGTATTTTATTAAGCGTTGCCGCTTTATGTTATGTGCTATTTGCGGCCTCAACAGCGTTTAGTCCTTGGCATTTCTTATTTTTGTTGGCATTTCCACTGTTATTAAAACACGCATTATTTGTTTATCGCAGCAAAGAGCCCGCAGTGTTGCGTCCGATGTTGGCTCAGATGTCTATGATTTCTTTATTTATCAATATCTTGTTTAGTTTAGGCTTGCTTATCGGCTAAATCGGCTTATACTAGAGAAAAATTTTAACGACAAGGGGTACATTATGTATATCGATACTTCAGAACTTTGTGATATTTATGCTGATCAAGTGGATGTGGTTGAGCCAATTTTTTCTAGCTTTGGTGGTGTCAGCAATTTCTACGGCAAAGTGACGACAGTAAAATGTTTTGAAAATAATGGATTAATTGCCGAAATTCTCGAAGAAAATGGTAACGGCAGAGTGCTTGTCGTAGATGGCGGTGGCGCAGTACGTCGTGCTTTAATTGATGCTGAGCTTGCACAACTTGCGGCAGATAATGAATGGGCGGGTATTATTGTTTATGGTGCCGTGCGTCAAATTCAACAGCTTGAAAATATTGATATTGGTATTCATGCGCTTGCACCAATTCCAGTTGGCGCAGATGAAAATAATCATGGTGAAAGTGATCTTCCTGTAAATTTTGGTGGCGTGACGTTCTTCCCTGAAGACTACATTTATGCCGATTTAACAGGTATTATTCTTTCACAAGAAGCATTAGATTTAGAAGATTTCGAAGAAGAATAATTTTGAAATTATTGACCTTTTTAAAGTGCGGTTAGAAATAACCGCACTTTTTTTGTTAAAATTTTTTTGAACAAGATCACATTTTAAACATTTGTTGGTTGAAAGTTTGTAACATTCATTTAACATCACAAATAGTTCATCTGTAATCAGTTTGGAGGGACTCATGAACGAAACAAACACAACAAAAAATTATAAAAGTGGGATTATCTTTCTTCTGGCGATAGCCTGTTTTTTTATTTTACTTAAAGCCTTACCTTTTGCACCTAAGGAAAATGCAGGTTTAGCATTATTAGCTTTGGTAGCAATTCTTTGGTTAACTGAAGCGTTACATGTAACAGTTACCGCTCTACTGGTGCCATTGATTGCGATTGCACTTGATTTGGTGACAACTAAACAAGCTTTGGTTGCCTTTGCCGACCCAACTATTTTCTTATTTTTTGGTGGGTTCGCTTTAGCGACAGCTTTGCATATGCAAAAGCTTGATAAGATGATTGCTAATAAAATCATGGCGATGGCGCGTGGTAATTTATTTGTCGCTATTATGTATCTTTTCTCAATTACCGCTTTCCTTTCTATGTGGATGAGTAATACAGCAACAGCAGCCATGATGCTACCTTTAGCCATGGGGATCTTAAGTAAGCTTGATAAAGAAAAAGAACATAATACTTATGTCTTCGTATTATTAGGGATTGCGTATAGTGCGAGTATTGGTGGGATGGGTACATTAGTGGGTAGTCCACCAAATGCGATCGTAGCAAGTAACTTACATTTAACTTTCTCAGATTGGTTATGGTATGGCTTGCCAATTATGATTATTTTGATGCCATTAATGGTTGGTACACTTTTCATTGTATTTAAACCAAAACTTAATTTACGTTTTGAGCAAAACTTTGAACGTATTGAAATGAATGGCCAACGCGTTTTAACGCTTGTAATTTTTGCTGTAATTGCGCTTTGTTGGGTATTTAGTAGCTATATTAATCCAATGATTTCAGGTGTATTTGGTCTTGCCAAAAATATCGGTAGTTTTGATAGCGTGGTAGCATTACTTGCTGCTGTCGTTATTTGTTCTACTGGTGTCGCAAATTGGAAACAAATTCAAGAAAATACTGACTGGGGTGTATTGATGCTTTTCGGTGGTGGTTTAACCTTGAGTGCTGTGTTAAAAGATTCTGGTGCAAGTAAAGTTTTAGCTGACGGTATTGTATTCTTAGTTCAAGGACAACATTACTACCTCATTGGTTTATTGGTTGCAACCTTCATTATTTTCTTAACTGAATTCACTTCCAATACCGCGAGTGCAGCGTTATTAGTACCAATCTTTATTTCTATCGCGCAATCTCTCGGTATGCCGGAAATTGGTCTTGCGTTAATTATCGGTTTAGGTGCATCTCGTGCCTTCATGTTACCAGTGGCGACACCGCCAAATGCAATCGTATTTGGTACAGGTGAGGTTCGCCAAAGTGATATGGTTAAAGCCGGATTTATCTTAAATATTGTATGTATACTCGTTATCGCGACAATAGGATATTATTTCTGGTTGAATTAATCATATAAAGAAAAGGGCGTGTTG
>CAUGKJ010000060.1 GCA_959600045.1 uncultured Haemophilus sp. | reverse complement strand
TGGATATAGGTAGCTAACTGAGTATAGCCTGTTCCTGAACTTTGAGGATCGGCTGCTTGGATCTCATTACGATATGCGGGATCGGCTAGATCTTTCCAACATTTTGGTGTCGGTAAATTAAGCTTTTTCAAACGTTCTGGATTGATACCGAAACCTAATACACCGAGATAAATCGCTGAAGAATAGTTGCCTTTAATTTTAGCTGGGTCTCTAAACTGTTCAGGAATTTGTGCAAGATTTGGTGACTTATATGCTTCAAGCAAGCCCATTTCACCCGCTTGAGAATGAGGATCAAGCGTACCGCCATACCACACATCCCCTTGAGGGTTGTCTTTCTCAGCATCAATTTTGGCTAAAATTGTGCCTGTACCACCACGGATAAAACTAGTTTTGATTCCGTATTTTTTCTCAAAAGCCATGGTTTCTTGCTCGCACATCGTATTTTGTGCACTACAATAAACCACTAAACGACCTTCTGCAGCAGATGCGTGAGAGCTTAGCAACACGCCACCAAATACAACACCAGAAAGTGCTAAAGCAACGTTAGACATTTTCATTGGTCCACTCCTGTGTTTATAAAATAAGATGAGCTAATTCGCTCATCGTAGAAACCCACGTAAAACCTAGCTAGTGGGGCTAAAATGGCAAAAGTGCGGTCAAAAAATCTCATGTTTTTCAACCGCACTTTAAACACTATTTCGCTAATTTAACGTCTTGAACCCATTTTTCAATTAAGGCTTTGCGTTGTTCGGTTGCACCGTATTTTTCAAAGTCATAATTGATCAGGTTAAGTTTGTTTGGATCAAACGCAGTTGGCGATTGTTCCGCTGTGGTGTTGGTTAAGATTTGTAAAGAGTCACCTTGTTTCCACGCTAACTCTTGACCTTCTTTAGATAATGCCCAATCCACGAATAATTTTGCGTTATCGATGTTACGCGCACCTTTTAAGATACTTACGCCACCTAACTCATAGCCGGTACCTTCACAAGGCACCACTAATTCCAACGGAGCACCTTGACGTTTTTCAAGTGCGTAATCGTGTAAGAAACCGATACCTACCGCAGTTTCACCACGTGCCGCATTACGAGACGGGGTGACACCTGATTTGGTGTATTGAGATACGTTTGGATGTAATGCTTTTAAGAAATCAAAGGCTTTTTCTTCGCCCCAAAGTTGGACGAAAGTTGCCAATGCAGTGTAAGCTGTACCTGCACTTTGTGGGTCAGCAATTTGCACTTCGCCTTTTAAGCGAGGATCAGTTAAATCTTTCCAACATTTTGGTACTTCTTTAATACCTAATTTTGCTAAACGCTCGGTATTCACACCAAAACCTAAGATACCCATGTAAATAGCGGATACATAATGTCCTTTGGTTTTTGCTGGATCACGGAAACGTTCAACAATTTCATCAATGTGTTTAGATTTATAAGGTTCGATTAAACCCAACTCTGCTGCTTGTGCTTGAGGGTCGAATGTACCACCAAACCAAACGTCTGCTTGTGGGTTATTTTTTTCCGCTTCAACTTTTGCAAACGTACTGCCTGAACCGTTGCGAATAAATGAGGTTTTCACATCATATTTTTCGCCAAAGGCTTTTGTTGTCGTTTCACAAAGAATATTGGTCGCACTACAATACACCACTAAACGCCCTTGAGCATTAACAGCTGATGATGTCATGAAGCCTGCAGCTAAAAGTGCGGTTGAAATGGAGAGAGAAATTTTATTCATTTTCATCGTACACTCCTCATAAATAACACTGATGAAATAATAAAAACGAGCACATCGTAAGCGAAAACGAAAAAAAATTCCGTGAACTACTTCACAAATTTAAAAAATTTAAATAAAAAAGAAAGGTGAATTTAAACTGATTTTTCTTTATAATCCTTACAATTTTTACCTTCCGTTTTTTGAGGTCGTTCTATGTCAGACTCATCTTGTATTATCATCGCTATCACGGGGGCATCCGCTTCTGGCAAAAGCTCCATTGCTTCCACCGTTCATAAAGAACTTTGCAACGACCTAGGTTGTGAAGAAATTGGGATTATTGCTGAAGACAGCTACTATAAAGATCAAAGCCATTTAGAGATGAGTGAGCGAGTAAAAACCAACTATGACCACCCGAGTTCAATGGACAGAGATTTACTCATTCAACACTTAAAAGACTTAAAAAACGGAACTGCCGTAGATATTCCAGTCTATAGTTATGTTGATCACACCCGAACAGGCGAAACCAAGCACTTCACGCCGAAAAAAATTGTGATTTTAGAAGGGATCTTATTGCTTACTGATGAGCGAGTTCGCCAATTAGCCGATATTTCTGTGTTCGTGGATACACCATTAGATATTTGTTTTATTCGCCGTTTACAACGTGACATGGAAGAACGTGGCCGTTCATTACAATCTGTCATTGACCAATATCGTGCAACTGTTCGTCCAATGTTCTTGCAATTTATTGAGCCATCAAAACAATATGCGGATATCGTGATTCCGCGCGGTGGTAAAAACCGTATTGCGATTAATATGTTAAAAGCTCAAATTCTTCATTTATTAAACCAAAAATAGGAAAAATCATGCGTCTTTGCGATACCGATATCGAACGCTATCTAGATGATGGCATTATTTCTTTAACGCCTCGTCCTGAAAATGACAAAATCAATGGGGCAACCATTGATGTGCGTTTAGGCAATTCATTTCGAGTATTTCGTGAACATTCCGCGCCTTATATTGATTTAAGTGGTCCGAAAGAAGAAGTCTCTGCTCAACTTGAATCAGTGATGAGTGACGAAATTATTATCGGTGATGATGAAGCCTTCTTCTTACATCCAGGTATGTTGGCGTTAGCAACTACATTGGAGTCAGTGAAACTCCCTGCCAATATTATCGGTTGGCTAGATGGTCGTTCTTCACTTGCTCGTTTAGGTTTAATGGTACATGTAACCGCACATCGTATCGATCCAGGTTGGGAAGGCAAAATTGTGTTGGAATTCTACAACTCCGGCAAATTACCTTTAGCATTACGTCCTAATATGGTAATTGGTGCTTTAAGTTTTGAAGTTTTAAGTGGCCCGGCAGCTCGCCCGTATACCAGTCGTAAAGATGCCAAATATAAACATCAGCAGAATGCGGTAGCAAGCCGAATTAATGAGGATTAATCAATGAAAAAGATCGCAATTAGCCTGTTGATCGTGCTGTTTGCGATCTTTGCTTTTTTTTATATTCAACTTCAACAAGCTAAGAGTCTTTTGACCGAACAACTGACGAAACGAGATATTCAACTTGAAACGGTAAGTATTAGCCTCTTTCCACAGCCTGTTATTTCCTTAGAAAAGGTTAAATATCACGCTATTTCTGCACAAAAAATTGAAGGAAAATTACCTTTTATTTCACTCGTTTTTGGGAATCCAACGATTGACGAAATTCAAATTCAGCAAGCTCGCTTTACTGAAAATGCATTGAATTCAGCCAATATCCGCATGGCATTTTCAGATTTTGCACTCAAACAATTTTTAAAAAAAGATCTTACTTTTAATGGTAGCAACCATATTTGGGTGAACCTTGAAAAACCTATTTATGGCAACACCGCAACCTTTGATTTTCTTTTTAACAAAGGAAATATCGCCCTTCGTCAGGAAGGTGAATCACTTATTCAATTTGATGATGTGCAATTCAATCAGCAAAAATTAGGCTATATTGAAATTCATGCTGATTTAACGAAACCACAGAAACTTGCCATTGGTTACATTCGACCGACATGCACCACGAATTGTCTTGCCGTACTCAAATTTAGTAGCTATCTGCAAAAAAGTGCGGTCAATTTTTCTGGTAAAAATTTTCCGTTAACACAGTTGTTAGCGTTACTTAATTTTCCTCAAACCATGACGGGCACAAGTGATTTTAATGTTCAATTAGCTTTTGCAAATTCAGAATTAGCTCAAGGGAAATTTGATTTTAATGCACGTGATGGTGAACTTTTAGGACTTAATCTACTAGATATGGCGGCACAGTATTTACCGATTAATTACAACAGTGATTTAACCGCGAGTAGAAATATGAACACGCCTTATGAGCGTTTTGAATCAAGCCTTTCATTCGAAAATCATTTGCTTAAAGTCGATAAAATAAACTTAAAAACAACCGCACTTTTAGCTGAAGGTGCTGGAGCCATTGATTTAGATAATGTACAATGCGACGTCAATTTAACCTTAAAATCCACTAACGAAAAATACAAAAAGCTGGCATTGCCTATTCGCTTTTTCGATAGTTGCTACTCACCACAGTATAAGGTGAATATTGACCAAAACTTTCGTCATCAATTGAAAGAATTAATTAAAGAGAAATTAAAATAATGTCATTTTATCAGAAAGCAGAAAGAACCCAATATTGGCGCGTAGTCATCATGGCTTGCGCCGCTTTTATTTTTAACACCACGGAATTTGTGCCAGTTGCGTTACTCACTGACATCGGACAAAGTTTTGATATGCAAAGCTCCGATGTAGGTTTAATGATGACCGTTTATGCTTGGACGGTTATGATTATGTCTTTACCCGCCATGCTCGCGACAGGTGATATGGAACGTAAAGGCTTATTGCTGAAACTTTTCGTTATTTTTATCATCGGCCATATTATCTCGGTCATTGCGTGGAATTATTGGATTCTTCTCATTGCTCGTATGTGTATTGCGGTAGCGCATTCACTCTTCTGGGCAATTACCGCATCATTAGTGATGCGTGTGGCACCGAAGAATAAGAAAACACAAGCAATTGGTATGCTCGCTATCGGTACATCCCTTGCGACTATTTTAGGCTTACCATTAGGCCGTTTAGTCGGTCAATTAGTTGGTTGGCGTATTACTTTCGCAATCATTGCAGCATTAGCTTTGGTTGTGATGGTATTTATTATGCGTTTATTACCAAACCTACCAAGTAAAAATGCAGGCTCGTTATCTAGTCTGCCGATTTTAGCAAAACGTCCATTACTTATTGGACTTTATGCCACAACGGTAATCATTGTTTCAGCACACTTTACCGCTTATACCTATATTGAACCCTTTATGGTTCAAATCGGCGAACTAGATCCAAATCTTGCGACAATAATTTTGTTGGTATTTGGGGTTTCTGGCATTACCGCAAGTGTGATCTTTAACCGCTTATACCGCTTTGGTCCAACCCAATTTATCAGTACGGCAATGATTTTATTGGCAGTCTCTTTAGCATTTATGCTTGTTTCTGCAACTTATACCGCCACCATGTTTACCCTTGCTTTTATTTGGGGTATTGGCATTTCTTGTATCGGACTGGCATTACAAATGCGTACTGCAACTTGCACCAGATGCAACAGACGTAGCAAGTGCCATTTATTCAGGTATTTTCAATGCGGGTATTGGTGCCGGCGCACTGTTTGGTAACCAAATCGCTCGCCATATTGGTCTTGAATATATTGGCTTTACGGGCGCAGCATTAGCGATGATTGCACTCGGCATCTTTGTCTTCTTCAACTTTCGCTATCGTTCTCAAAACGTCTAAAAAAATGACCGCACTTACTCAAGTGCAGTCATTTTCTTTTCTAATCGAGATGGAAACAAGCGATTAGCTTACCATCAGGATATTTTTCCAATTTCGGTTGCTCATTTCGACATTTATCAGTCGCTTTCCAACAACGCGGATTAAATGCACAACCTTTTGGTGGATTAATCGGGCTAGGTAATTCGCCCTTTAATTTAATCCGCTGACGACGTAATTCAGGCGATAATCTTGGCGTAGCCGAAAGTAATGCTTGCGTATAAGGATGTTGTGGGTTTTTAAAGATCTGCTCTTTTGTACCCATTTCAACACAGCGACCTAAATACATCACCATCACCTCATCTGCAATGTGTTCAACCACCGAAAGATCATGGGAAATAAACACATAAGATAAACCAAGCTCAGCTTGCAAATCCATCATCAAATTCAGCACTTGCGCACGAACGGACACGTCTAACGCAGAAACGGGTTCATCCGCCACAACCACGTCAGGTTCAAGCATTAAACCACGAGCAATTGCGATACGTTGACGCTGTCCACCCGAAAACATATGTGGATATCGATTATAAAACTCTGCACGCAATCCCACTTTTGCCATCATGGCCAATACTTTTTCT
>CAUGKJ010000059.1 GCA_959600045.1 uncultured Haemophilus sp. | reverse complement strand
AATCATCGCGATCAGCTTTCTACGCAAAAGAAACAGCAACAAGAATTACAAAAAGCGCAACAAGAACGTCAATCTACGTTAAATGAACTCAATAAAAACTTAACGAAAGATCAGAATAAATTGGAAACGTTGAAAGCGAATGAAAATGCCCTTCGCCAAGAAATTCAACGTGCTGAACAAGCCGCTCGCCAACAAGAACAACGTGAGCGTGAAGCCCTTGCTCAGAAAAAACAAGAGGAAGAAAAACGTACCTCAAAACCTTATCAACCAACTGATCAAGAACGTAAGTTGATTAACAGCACCAGTGGTTTAGGTACGGCTGCACATCAATACAGTCGTCCAGTTTCTGGTCCGACGTTATATTCCTTTGGTTCAATCCAAGCGGGTGAAGTACGTTGGAAAGGCATGGTTATCGGTGCACCAACGGGTACCGCGGTAAAAGCTATTGCAAGTGGTCGTGTCATTCTAGCGGGTCATCTTAATGGCTATGGTTATATGGTGATTGTGAAACACGGCGACAGCGACTTGAGCTTATATGGTTTCAACCAAGCGGTATTTGTAAAACAAGGTCAGCTGGTGTCTGCGGGACAAACCATTGCACAAGTGGGTAATACGGGTGAGCTATCTAAACCGGCACTATACTTTGGTATCAGCCGTAAAGGGGTGCCTGTAAATCCAGCTGGGTGGATTAAATAATGGCGGCATTCTTTCAAAGTGCGGTCAGAAATACGATCATTTTTTCAACCGCACTTTTCTCTGCGTTTACTTTTGCACAAGGCAAACTGGCTATTGTAATTGATGACATTGGCTATCATCCGAAAGAGGATGCTGAGGTTTTAGCCATGCCCAAAGAAATCTCCGTTGCGATCATTCCAGCAGCACCCTATGCAAAAATACGCAATCAAGAAGCGAAAGCACAAAATCACGATATTCTCATTCATATGCCGATGCAACCGGTCAGCAACATTAAAATTGAAGAAGGTGGTTTGACTTTAGGCTTGTCTGAAGCGCAAGTGAATGAGCGAGTGAAAAAAGCGAAAGCTATTGTGCCCAATGCTATCGGAATGAATAATCATATGGGCAGTGCAGCCACGGCCGATGCCACATTAATGACTTATTTAATGACCACACTTCGCGAGCAGCATTTATTCTTTTTAGATAGCCGTACTATCGGAAAATCAGTTGCGGGAAAAATAGCAAAAGAACAAGGCGTAGGTGTATTAGATCGCCATATCTTTTTAGATGACAGTGATAATTTAGCGGATGTGCAACGCCAATTTCAAAGTGCGATTCAATATGCACGCAAACATGGCACGGCTATTGCGATTGGACACCCTCGTCCAAATACCGTAGCCGTATTAAAAGCGGGAATAAAAAATTTACCTGATGATATTCAATTAGTGAACATGGGAAGTTTATGGCGAAATGAAAAAATCTTGCCACCTAAACCATTTATCTTACTTTTTAATGATACTCCTGCGCCAACTTCCGTTGCGCCATTTGAGCCAATCCCTTTATTACGGGGTGTGCCAAGATAACAAAAAGAGCGGTTAAAAAACCGCTCTCTTTTTTTATCGTTTGAAACTCACCTATCGACCATTTCGCTCAAAGAATAAGACGGTTGCGGCAACGCGTGAGTGAACGTTAAGTTTACGAAGTAAGTTACGAATATGTACTTTAACCGTTTCTTCAGAAATAAAAAGCTGACCCGCAATTTGTTTATTAGATAAACCTGTTGCGATTAAACGTAACACATCCATTTCGCGATCGGTGAGTGAATCCATTGGATCAACAGTATGTTTACGTTCTAACAGTAAATTTTTGATCGAATCACTTAAAATCACTTCGCCTTGTGCAATACGTTTAATTTGCTCAAGTAATACATCTGGCTCAGTATCTTTCAATAAATAACCGTCAGCCCCCGCATCGATGAGAGTGAAAATATCATTTTTCGCATCAGATACCGTCAAGATCAAAATTCGCGCATCAACACCTTCTGCACGCAAGCCTTTAAGGGTATCCAAACCAGAAAGACCTTTCATATTCAGATCTAAAATGATTAAATCCGGGGATTCTTGAATCGCAATGGAAATGCCTTCTGTACCGCTTCCTACATCGGCAACGACTTCAAAATTCTCTTCTAATTCAACTAATTGTTTGATACCACGACGCATTAATGGATGGTCGTCGATAATTAATACTTTTAACTTTTCTTGCATAATATTCTCCAAGAGATAAGCGGACGAACATTCTATCGCCTGAAGGCGAAAACGTCCACAGCCTTAGATTACTTCTCAATAGATTTTCGAACGAGGGATTCTATCGGGATTTTGCCTATCTTCCAATGCACAATTTACAGATAAATTTGATTTATCTCATAATAATGCTTTTTGATTTAGCTATTCGCAAGTCCTTTTGCTTTTAAATTTGAACGGCATAATACGCATGCCACTTTCTGTCGGATGCAATTGATAAAATTGCGGATAATTAAAATTCCGTTGCACCATTTTATACGGATTTTTACAATCTTTCGAGCCGAGTGATTGATAAATCTGATTCACTTCACGCACTTTATCATCTTTTGAACCTTCACATTGACGATAAATTTCGAGACGATTCTTTTCATCTAACAAATAGACGTTAAAGCTATTATCGGCATTATCTTCAAAGAAGAATTGTAAAAAACCTTCACTGGCAAACAAATCAATTTCAGGCGGATATCGACGAGCTTCCGGAATAATTTCTTTTTCTTCCAACTGAGTTGGTAAAACGTCCTCAAAATTGACCGCACTTTCTTTTCCACCGTCAATAGGTTGCAAACTGATCCCTTTTTCTTCAAAGAAGAATTGCCAGTTTTTTCCTGCTACACGTAAACGAGAATGGGTTGTTGGACGACTATCTCCCAATTGAATACTAATACAACGATTGACTAACGCACTCACTAAGTTTCGCAACGTACGATTGTAGTGTTTACTGTAACAGAAAACCTGTACAGAACGCGGCTGATTTACACCCTGATCAATTTTATTAGAAAGCACTTTTAAGGCAAGCAAAATCGCATTCTGCCCTTCAAAATGTAGAGTTCGAATTTCATTCCATACGTTACGGTAAGTGAAATCAATGCTACCCACCAAACTCTGTTCTAATTGACCAAAACTGAACAAATCACTTGGCGAAATATTGGATTTAAGTTCTTCCACTTGTGCAGTTGGGTCATTTACTAAGTTCACAGCGATAAATAGATCACGGATTTCACATTGGGACGAAAGCGCCTCATTTGTAGGCGCTTGGCCATTGGTATGCGGGAAAAATAACCGTAAATCGGCAACAAAATTACGCAAAGTCAGTTGGTCGATATTTTGACTAATTAGATGTAAACGCGTTTCAGCTGTTAGCAAGCGATTAAAATAAGCCCATGCGACCACTTTATTTAAACTTTCCCCATATTCAATCACGCGTTCTTTCGAAAACATCATATGATGTGGTGGCTGATTCACCAGATACCACCCATCCTTAAAATTCTTATTACCGTGAACTTCGATAAATGTGAGGTGATCTTCTGCTAAATTATGCGAAATCTGTGGATTCAGTAGAGTGATTTTACCGGGTAATTCTTCAAAAGCAGTATAAAGTTTGCGAGACAGCACCGTGATATCTTGCGGAATCACGCTAGAATTAATTTTGTGTTTGCGTGCAAAATCCACCAGATTCCGATAACTCATCATCAAGAAATTCACCAAATTATTGTGACTTTCTTTCACCCGTTTGATTTTCATATTTGGGCGCTGATCTAATTCTTCAATACGTTCTTTTGACCACCCCCATTCTTGGGCCATCATTTTCATATAAGAAATACGCCAGTTTGAAGCGTGGTATAACGCAAAGTCTTCCGTGGCTTTCACGTAAAAACAAGAACGTACAAAATCAAGACGCTTAAATTCTGAATGTGCGGTCAAATATTGGCTAATTCTCTCTAAAATCGCAATATAAGGATCGAAATGATGTATAGCTGTGCTATGGCCAGAAAGCAAATCCTCTTTAAATTGGCGAGCAATTAACTGAGCATTTGGGTATTCTTGAGCATAGGTTTCCAACAACAAGATTTTCATCACCGATTTATAAGGTGAATCAATACCTTTATAAAGCTGCCATAAGCTTGCACCAAAATATTCACTGGCTGAGAATTGCCCTAATCCACCGAAATCCACCCAATCATTTAAATTAAGCTCACCAGCCGCGACTAAACGAGCAACTTCGGCCTCATATTGTTTTTCATCTTCCACCCACAAGTGCAGCCACAACAATGGTTTACCCGCAAGACGTACAGCGGAACGATAAAATTCTTCCAATAACAGCATGTATTGGGCAGAACCACTGTTTTCTTTAGTTAGTGGATCGGAATAACGTTCGTTACGGAAACGTTGTTGTGTCATCAAATAGAAATGCATTTCCACATGATATGTGGATGCCCATTGGCTAATTTTCTTCGTTTTTTCCGCTAAGCGCTGCTGTTCTTGTTCAGATAAATCATCTTGATGGCAGATCCAAATATCCAAATCAGAAGCTGAAGTTTGGCTAATGGAGCCAAAACTGCCCATCACATAAATACCTAAGATCTGCGCAAAAACAGCATCAGAATTGACCGCACTTTGCACGGCTTCGACAAGTTCAGGATGTTCTTTTGAGAGAAAATTTTGCTGATAATTGGAAAGAGTAAAATCGGCAATGCCTGCCGGGGCATCTTCCACATAACCCGGCAGAGCAGGATGATTAAGATGCAACAACAGCGGCACTAAAGAGACGATGTGTCGGAATGCATCACCTGAGCCCAATAATGCACGATCAAAACGACGTTTATCTAGAGTTTCGATACATTTTCGGGCTTGAGTGGGATCGTGTTTCAAGGCTTCCTACCTATGACCATATAACTGGCATTACTGTACCACTTAGCTCATCAGAAATCAAAAATTTAAATGATCTGACTTTTTGCCCTAAAAATGGTAGCATAGGGCATATTTCCATTTAAAATCAGCGGTATTTATGGCAGTACTTAAAACCTTAAAAATTGCAACCCGTCAAAGCCCTTTAGCACTTTGGCAGGCAAATTTTGTGAAAGATCAATTAGAAAAATTTCACCCGACACTTTCTGTTGAATTAGTTCCGATGGTGACAAAAGGTGATGTAATCTTAGATTCCCCTCTGGCTAAAATTGGTGGAAAAGGCTTATTTGTTAAAGAGTTAGAAAACGCTTTACTTGAAAAACGTGCTGATATTGCCGTCCATTCAATGAAAGATGTGCCGATGGAATTTCCAGAAGGTCTGGGCTTAAGTGTGATCTGTAAACGTGAGGATCCACGCGATGCTTTCGTGTCTAATACATACCGTTCATTAGATGAATTGCCACAAGGTGCCATCGTTGGAACCTCAAGCTTACGTCGTCAATGCCAATTAAAACAATTACGCCCTGATCTTGATATCCGTTCCTTGCGTGGCAATGTAGGAACCCGATTAAGTAAATTAGACAATGGCGAATACGATGCCATTATTTTAGCCTCAGCTGGCTTAATTCGTTTAGGGCTAGCGGAACGTATTGCCTCATTTATTGAAGTAGAACAGTCGTTACCGGCTGCCGGACAAGGCGCGGTAGGCATTGAGTGCCGTGTTGATGATGAAGAAGTAAAAGCATTACTTGCTCCACTTTCAGATGCCACCACGACGACTTGTGTTTTGGCTGAGCGTGCAATGAATACTCGCTTACAAGGTGGCTGCCAAGTGCCAATCGGTGGCTATGCCATTGAGCAAAATGGCGAAATTTTCTTGCGTGCACTCGTCGGCGAAACTGATGGCTCTGCGATTATTCGCGCGGAAGGTAAAAGTGCGGTTGAAAATGCCGAAGCATTAGGCGTGACCATTGCTGAACAACTACTAGCACAAGGCGCAGATAAGATTCTGGCGAAGATTTACTCAGCATAGGTAATCACCATGGCCGTACTAGTCACTCGCCCCGATGAACGAGGAAAAACCCTCGTTGATCAGCTGAATCAAGCCGGTGTGGTTGCCTTGCATTTGCCTTTGCTTTCTATTGAGGCAGGTGCTGAGTTGGCACAATTACCGACGAAACTTAATCAGCTAAAAAGTG
>CAUGKJ010000058.1 GCA_959600045.1 uncultured Haemophilus sp. | reverse complement strand
CTCAACCCACGCACCGAAAAACACTTTGCCTTCTTGTTTCGGGTGGTAATCCACGATTTGTAACACTTCTAAGCGTTTGGAAAGGAAACGCACACGGCGATCAATTTCACGTAAACGACGTTTACCGTAAATATATTCTGCGTTTTCACTGCGGTCACCAAGCGCAGCAGCATCTGAAACCGCTTGGGTAACTTTGGGGCGTTCTTCTTTCCACAAAAATTTAAGTTCTTGGTCAAGCGCAAGCCAGCCTTGACGGGTAATGTAATTTGATTTTGCCATGATAAAAATAAAAGAATTTTTTTTGAATTATATTTGAGCCTGTTGTCTAAAACCAGTATTCTATTCCCGTTTTTATCGAATCCTTTAATAACAAAGAAGTATGACAATGTTAAATCAACAAATTAGCCAAATTATTGCGGCAGAATTAACCGTTCAACCCCAACAAATCCTCGCCGCCATTCAATTATTAGATGATGGCAACACCATTCCATTTATCGCCCGTTATCGTAAAGAAGCCACAGGTGGCTTGGATGACACTCAACTTCGTCATTTTGAAACTCGTTTAATTTATTTACGTGAATTAGAAGATCGTCGTCAAACCATCTTGAAATCTATTGAAGAGCAAGGAAAATTGACCGATGAATTACGTGACAAAATCCATGCGACACAAAGCAAAACCGAATTAGAAGATTTGTATTTGCCATACAAACCAAAACGTCGTACGAAAGGGCAAATTGCGATTGAAGCCGGTCTTGAGCCATTGGCTGATTTACTTTGGAATGAACCGAAGAATGATCCTGAAACGGCCGCAGCGGAATTTGTGAATGCTGATAAAGGCGTAACAGATACCAAAGTCGCACTTGATGGAGCACGCTATATTTTAATGGAGCGTTTTGCTGAAGATGCGGGTTTATTAGCGAAAGTCCGTGATTATTTAGCGAAAAATGCGGTTATTGTATCCAAAGTGATTGAAGGCAAAGAAACGGAAGGCGCAAAATTCCAAGATTATTTCGATCACCAAGAATTATTGAAAAATGTGCCTTCTCACCGTGCATTAGCCATGTTCCGTGGACGTAATGAGGGCATTTTACAATTAAGCTTAAATGCGGATCCTGATGCAGAAGAGGGAAGTCGTCAAAGTTATTGTGAAGAAATTATTCGTGATTATTTAGGTGTCCGTTTCACGGGGCAGCCTGCAGATAAATGGCGTGAGCAAGTGATTGCGTGGACATGGAAAATCAAAGTTTCGTTGCATTTAGAAACGGAATTAATGGCAAGTTTACGTGAAAAAGCGGAAGAAGAGGCCATTGATGTTTTTGCTAGAAATCTGACCGCACTTTTAATGGCGGCACCGGCTGGCGCGAAAAGCACCATGGGCTTGGACCCAGGCTTACGTACAGGTGTTAAAGTCGCGGTGGTGGATAACACAGGTAAATTATTAGATACCACCACCATTTATCCACACACGGGACGTGAAGCCGAAGCGCAAGTGGCGATTTTCAGCTTAATCCGCAAACACAACGTAGAGTTAATTGCCATTGGTAACGGTACGGCTTCTCGTGAAACTGAACGTTTTGCGAAAGAAGTCATTAAAGAAATCAAAGAAAATAAACCACAAACCGTTGTGGTGAGTGAAGCGGGCGCATCGGTTTATTCAGCTTCTGAATTTGCGGCAAATGAATTCCCGAATTTAGATGTCTCTTTACGTGGTGCGGTCTCTATTGCACGTCGTTTACAAGATCCATTAGCAGAATTAGTGAAAATTGAACCGAAAGCCATTGGTGTAGGGCAATATCAACATGATGTAAACCAAACCCAACTTGCGCGTAAACTGGATGCGGTGGTGGAAGACTGTGTAAACGCGGTGGGTGTGGATTTGAATACGGCATCCGCACCATTACTTGCTCGCGTGGCGGGAATGACGAAAACCTTAGCGCAAAACATTGTGGAATATCGTGATGAAAATGGTCGTTTTGAAAGCCGTAGCGAATTGAAAAAAGTGCCGCGTTTAGGGCCAAAAGCCTTTGAGCAATGTGCGGGCTTTATGCGTATTGCAGGCGGGAAAAATCCACTTGATGCTTCAGGTGTTCACCCAGAAGCTTATCCTGTGGTTGAAAAAATCTTGCAAGCGACAGCACAATCTATCCAAGATTTAATGGGTAATGCGGGTGTGGTACGTCAGCTTGATGCGAAACAATTCATTGATGACCAATTTGGTTTACCAACGGTTCAAGATATTTTCAAAGAATTGGAAAAACCAGGGCGCGATCCGCGTGGTGAGTTTAAAACTGCCGTATTCGCAGAAGGCGTGGAAGAAATCACCGATTTAAAACCAGGTATGATTTTAGAAGGTACCGTCACCAATGTGACCAATTTCGGTGCATTTGTGGATATTGGCGTTCACCAAGACGGTTTAGTACACATTTCATCATTAAGCGATAAATTCGTGGAAGATCCACATCAAGTAGTGAAAACTGGCGATATCGTGAAAGTGAAAGTATTGGAAGTGGATGTGCCACGTAAACGTATTGCGTTGACGATGCGATTAGATGAAAGTGCGGTCAAAAATGACAGCAAATCTGACCGCACTTTAAGTGCAAAACCAAGAAGTAATGCACCTCGCCAAGATCGTAATCCAAGAGGAAATAGTGCGATGGGTAATGCCTTTGCCGATGCGTTGAAAAATTGGAAAAAATAATTTCGTCATTTAGATGAACATTGTGGCCAAATAGGCGTACAATGAAGGGGATCTGGTCAATCATCCAATCCCCTTTTTTTATTTCAACGAAAGGAATATTCTTATGGAAAAAGGTATTCTTGGGCCGCATGAAGGCAAGGAGCTGGAATTAATGTTAAGGGGCGAAAAGCAAGTGGCATTGTTCAATCAGGAGCTCGGTATTCCTGACGCCTTTCTCCCTTATCTTGAGCTAGGAATGCTTCATTCAAAAACGGTGCAACGTCATGTAAATGATGTTTGCTTAACTGATTTTATTGTCTATTTACCCCAATCTCTTGCACTTGCTGAACAAATGGAAGTGCTACTTCCCGCAAGCACTGTGAATGGTTTTGATCCAAAAGTGGAACGTGAAATCGGCCGAATTCTTGGCTACCCAGAAAAAGATATCGAATACTATATTCAGCATTTTCAAGATAATTTAGAGAAGTATCGGCAGCAGTATAGCTAATTGATAAAATAAAAGTGCGGTCAAAAATATAAGAAATTTTGACCGCACTTTTGTTTCCAAAGATGATTATTCTAAGTAAACCTTATAATTTCACATTCACTTTTCTGTAGAAATATCACTATAGATAGCATAACAAGTCAAAGTGGTAAATTAGGTAATTGTTTAATGTATACTAGATCGAAAGGAACTAATATTATTGTTAATAAGGTAAATTGATATGACCAAACCTAAAGCTGCTTTTGTTAGAATTAATAAAGATTTCTTATTAGTTACCTCTTTTATTAGAGGAATGATTGCAATGACAGATCCAGATCAAGATTTTATTTTTAATGAAGTTGATATTTCTGATTTAGATCTAGGAAAGTTAATTAAAGAAAAGCTTAATGAAAGTAAAGAAATTTCGTTCGAAGAGTTTCAGGCTATCTTTAATTCTGAAAAAATGAAAGGACTACAAAAAAATCTCGAAGAGGAGATGAAAAAACGCTATGGATACAAAAATAAAAAATCGATCTATAAGGATATGTCTTTTTTATCTTTAGAACAAGAAGCTAGTTTTATAATTATAGCGCCACTTCACCAGGATTCTCTTGGTGGGTATTCAGGAATTTCACTTCCTGACAATTCACCATTAGAATTTAAATATGACAAGAATATTTCAGATGAAGAATTAGGAAAAGCCATAAGACAAGCTATGACGTATTGTACGAGTATTTATCGGTAATATATTTCCTCAAAATATAAAGTGCGGTCAAAAACATAAGCGATTTTGACCGCACTTTATTATTGGCTAGGAAGGATTATTCTGCGTCTTCTTTTGCCCATTCTAATGAGCGTTTAACCGCTTTTTTCCAACCTTTATAACGACGTTCACGTTTTTCTTCATCATTATCTGGTGTAAAGGTTCGTTCTACACGTGCTTTGTCGTGAAGTTCGTCTAAATCTTTCCAGAAACCAACCGCAAGACCGGCAAGATAAGCCGCACCTAGTGCAGTCACTTCTTTCACCACGGGACGTTCTACGTTCACATCTAAAATATCCGCTTGGAATTGCATTAAGAAGTTATTGTTGGTTGCACCGCCATCGACACGTAAATATTGTAAGCGTTGACCTGAGTCAGATTGCATTGCTTCTAATACGTCACGGGTTTGGTAAGCAATAGATTCAAGGGTTGCGCGTACAATATGGTTGCGGTTAGAACCACGAGAAAGACCAAAAATTGCACCGCGTGCATACGGATCCCAATATGGTGCGCCTAAACCAGTGAAGGCCGGAACAACGTACACGCCATTGCTATCTGGGACTTTTTGTGCGAAGTATTCGGAGTCATGGCTGTCATGTACGATTTTGAGTTCATCACGTAACCATTGGATTGATGCGCCAGCGATAAATACCGAACCTTCAAGCGCGTATTCAGGTTCACCTTTGGCGTTACACGCGATGGTGGTTAATAGGCCATTTTTAGAGGTAATGGCTTTATCACCGGTGTGAAGCAACATAAAGCAGCCTGTACCATAGGTATTTTTTGCTTGGCCTGCGCGTGTACATAGATGGCCGTAAAGTGCCGCTTGTTGGTCGCCCGCGATACCTGCAACTGGAATACGCACGCCGCCTTTACCCCCAATGTTGGTTTTGCCATACACTTCGGAAGAATTACGCACTTCAGGCAACATAGAACGTGGAATATTTAATAATTCCAGCATTTTGTCATCCCATTTTTTCGTATGGATGTTAAATAACATGGTACGGGAGGCGTTGGTGTAATCCGTTACGTGAACACGACCTTGAGTTAATTTCCATACAAGCCAAGTATCTACGGTACCAAATAGAAGCTCACCGCGTTCCGCTTTTTCACGAGCACCTTCTACATTGTCCAAAATCCATTTCACTTTTGTACCGGAGAAGTATGGGTCTACCACTAACCCAGTGGTGTTGCGGATATATTCTTCGTGACCATCCGCTTTAAGTTTGTCTGTAATATCTGCGGTACGACGACATTGCCACACAATCGCATTATAAACAGGTGTGCCGGTTGCTTTTTCCCACACAATGGTGGTTTCACGTTGGTTAGTAATACCAATTGCCGCGATTTCATCTGAGGTAATGCCTGCTTTTGCAACAACTTCGTTTAATGTTGAACTTTGTGTTGCCCAAATTTCCATTGGATTATGTTCCACCCAGCCTGCGCGTGGATAAATTTGTGTAAATTCACGTTGGGCGATTTCGACAACATTCGCATTGTGATCTAATAATACTGCACGAGAGCTTGTGGTACCTTGGTCCAAAGCGATGATGTATTTTTTGTCTGTCATGGTTCTATTCCTTAGAGTGCTCGGCACTCTCATTAAATGAATGAAGAAATTTTGAGCTTAAACGAACAAATTGCGAACCTAACTTAATTGAATTCGAATCTAATTGGAACAAGCAATGTTGGGTTTTGTGATTAGCATCACAGATTTTTCTCTGAAAATATGCAATCGATTGCGTTAACGCACAAAATAATGTGATCCCTCTCTCATTTTTAGAAAATAGATCGGTTTCATCTATTGAATTAATTGGTTAAAACTAGATAATGAAGCCACTCACTTTGAGTATCTCAATATTTGATCAAATAACGAACGGAATTGCAAAGCAAGATTTCTTTAATGAAATCATTAAGTTAATCATTATTTGGAGATTCTCTTATGAATGCCTATTTTGCAGAATTTTTTGGCACAGCACTCTTAATCCTGTTAGGTAACGGTGTCGTGGCCAACGTATGTTTAAATAAAACGAAAGGGCAAAGTTCTGGTTGGATTGTGATTACTACCGCGTGGGCATTTGCGGTGTATGTGGCCGTCGTTGTAACAGGTCCTTACAGTGGGGCACACTTAAATCCTGCGGTAACACTTGGCGTGGCAATGAAAGGTGCGTTTGCTTGGGAATTGGTACCTGGCTATATTGCGGCACAAGTAGTGGG
>CAUGKJ010000057.1 GCA_959600045.1 uncultured Haemophilus sp. | reverse complement strand
GACTATGCCGCGTTACCTGAGCATGAAAAACATATTTTCATCAGTAACTTAAAATATCAAACCTTATTAGATTCTATTCAAGGCCGTAGTCCGAACGTTGCATTGTTACCGTTAGTGTCTATCCCTGAATTAGAAACCTGGATTGAAACTTGGACCTTCTCTGAAACCATCCACTCTCGTTCTTACACACACATTATTCGTAACATTGTGAACGACCCATCTATCGTGTTTGATGATATCGTGACGAACGAAGAAATCATCAAACGTGCACGTGATATTTCTTCTTACTACGATGATTTAATCCGTGATAGCCAACTTTACAGTCTGTACGGCGAAGGCACTTACACGGTAGATGGTAAAGAATGTGTGGTGACATTACGTAATCTGAAAAAACAACTTTACCTTTGCTTGATGAGTGTGAACGCACTTGAAGCGATTCGTTTCTACGTATCCTTTGCTTGTTCCTTTGCCTTTGCTGAGCGTCAATTAATGGAAGGTAATGCGAAAATCATTAAATTTATCGCACGTGATGAAGCCTTACACTTAACTGGTACGCAGCATATTTTAAACATTATGGCTGCAGGTCAAGACGATCCTGAAATGGCAGAAATTGCGGAAGAATGTAAACAAGAAGCCTATGATTTATTCTTAGCCGCAGCAGAACAAGAAAAAGAATGGGCAGATTACTTATTTAAAGACGGTTCAATGATTGGTTTGAACAGAGACATTTTGGTACAATACGTGGAATACATTACCAATATCCGTATGCAAGCCGTTGGTCTTCCACTGCCATTTGGCGCGCGCTCTAACCCAATTCCATGGATTAACGCATGGCTTGTTTCTGACAACGTACAAGTAGCGCCACAAGAAGTCGAAGTGAGTTCTTACCTTGTCGGTCAAATTGACTCTAAAGTCGATACCAATGATTTCGGCGATTTCGATCTTTAATTAATCATTCTACGCAAAGAGCGGTCAGTGTTTTCTGAGTTTAAAACCTTTGGAAAATTGACCGCTCTTTTGTTTGCATGAATATCAAGACATAGTGATAAACGTTTTGGTTAAAAAAATAGCACAATTTAGCTTTCCTACCTTTATCGATAACACTTTCCTCATAAAACAGATGACTTCATTAAAAAAGGCTTAACAAAAAACCATGCTATGGGTAGAATAGAAGAAACCTGTTTATTTTCAATAAATCACATTCTAATTACAAACTAGCGAGGTAAAGGATATGTCAGAACAAGAAGTGAAAGAATTAGATCTCAATGGCGAAATGCTCGTTCGCCGTGAAAAATTAGCCGCATTACGTAAAAAAGGTAATGCGTTCCCGAATCAATTCCGTCGTGACGCCCTTGCTCAAGATTTACATGATAAGTACGAAGCCGAAGATGGTGAAGTATTAAAAGAAAAAGCCATTGAAGTTGCCGTTGCAGGTCGTATTATGACTCGTCGTGCAATGGGTAAAGCCACCTTTATTACCTTGCAAGATATGAGTGGCAAAATCCAATTATATGTTGCTCGTGATAACCTTCCTGAAGGCGTTTATTCTGAAGATGTCGGTAACTGGGATTTAGGCGATATCATTGGGGTGAAAGGCACACTTTTCAAAACCAAAACCAATGAATTAACCATCAAAACCACTGAAGTTCAACTTTTAACCAAAGCACTTCGTCCGTTACCAAACAAATTCCATGGTTTAACAGACATGGAAGCCCGTTATCGTCAACGTTACTTAGATTTAATTTCTAACGAAGAATCTCGTCGTACTTTTGTGATTCGTTCAAAAGTGGTGGCGGGTATTCGTGAATTCTTTATTTCTAAAGGTTTCATGGAAGTTGAAACTCCAATGCTACAAGTGATTCCAGGTGGTGCATCTGCTCGTCCATTTATCACTCACCACAATGCATTAGACGTTGATATGTACCTTCGTATTGCGCCAGAACTTTACTTAAAACGTTTAGTGGTTGGTGGTTTTGAACGTGTCTTCGAATTAAACCGTAACTTCCGTAATGAAGGAGTTTCTGTTCGTCATAACCCTGAATTCACCATGCTTGAATACTACCAAGCTTATGCGGATTATCATGATTTAATGGATAATACCGAAGAATTATTGCGTAAATTAGCGATTGATATTCTTGGTACCACCATTGTGAAATACGGTGATTTAGAATTTGACTTCGGCAAACCATTTGAACGTATTACATTACATGATGCAACCATTAAATATGGTGCTGATAAAGGTATCGTAAAAGAAGATCTTTATGATTTCGATCGTGCAAAAGCAACCGCTGAACGCTTAGGTATCGAAGTACAAAAATCTTGGGGTTTAGGCTCTATCGTGAATGCGATCTTTGAAGAAGTAGCTGAACATCACTTAATTCAACCAACCTTCTTAATGGCACACCCTGCAGAGATTTCTCCGCTTGCACGTCGTAACGATGAAAACCCAGAAGTAACAGACCGTTTTGAATTGTTCATTGGTGGTCGTGAAATTGGTAATGGCTTCTCAGAGTTAAACGATGCTGAAGACCAAAATGAACGTTTTGATGCACAAGTTGCAGCGAAAGAAGCGGGTGATGATGAAGCGATGTTTAAAGACGATGACTTCGTTGTTGCACTTGAACACGGTTTACCACCAACAGCAGGTGAAGGTTTAGGTATCGACCGCTTAGCAATGCTTTTCGCTAACGCACCATCTATCCGTGATGTGATCCTCTTCCCTGCAATGCGTCAAAAATAATTAAATTAAAATAACATAAAAGGAAGTCTATCGGCTTCCTTTTTTATTATTTAAAAGTGCGGTCATTTTTAACCGCACTTTCATAAAAAAGAGATAACCGCTTTCACCGTTATCCCTTTTACATTCCAATTGAAATTATTTACCCCAAACTTCTTCCGCGATACTACGGATAAATTCGAGTTTTTTCCATTGTTGTTCTTCTGTCAGAATATTCCCTTCTTCTGTTGAAGCAAAACCACATTGTGGACTTAAGCAAAGTTGATTGATATCCACATATTGTGCTGCTTCTTTAATACGAGCAATAATTTCATCACGGTTTTCTAACTCACCCGATTTTGAGGTTACTAATCCTAACACCACTTGTTGATTCTTAATAAAGCGTAAAGGTTTGAAATCGCCTGCACGATCACTGTCATACTCCAAGAAGAAACCATCTACATTACAATGACCAAATAAGGTTTCTGCGATAGGCTCATAACCACCTGCCGAGAACCACGTTGAACGGAAGTTACCACGACAAATATGCATTGTAATCGCTAAATCAGCTGGTTTCGCAGCTACGATTTTGTTTAACATATACACATAATCTTTAGCAATCTGATCTAAATCTAAACCGCGTTCAGTATAGGTTTTACGTTTATCTTCCGCACAGAACTCGCCCCAACTGGTATCATCCAACTGTAAGTTACGGCAGCCTAATTTATAGAAGATATTCATCGCATCAATATAAGCATCAGCAATATCATCTAATAACAACTGATTGTTATCTTTATAACGTTCAATTGGCTGATAATCTGTGGCTCGTACTGTACAAATTAAATGAAGCATAGACGGAGAAGGAATGGTTAATTTAACTTCAGTCTCCCCTGCCATTTTTTGCAATGAGCGGTAATGCTCTACGAAAGGATGGCTCTCTGAAAAACCGATCTTATCCACAATTTTTAACGTTTTCGGACGGACATTATCGTGCTTAAATTGCACTGAAAATTTTTCAGCATCCACTTCTTTCACGCCATCTAATGCCGCTAAGAAATCTAAATGCCAAAAAGTACGACGAAATTCACCATCGGTCACTGCATGTAATCCAACATTTTTTTGATGTTCAACCAATTTAGCAATTTCTGCATCTTCAACTTGCGTTAAATCAGCACAAGAAATATCACCACAACTGCATTGATGACGAGCCTGTTTTAAATTCTCTGGACGTAAAAAACTGCCTACAATATCAAAACGATATGGCGCAGAAGTCCGAATTGTGGCATTTGGAAAAAGTTTACTCATTTTGCTTTCCTATATTTAATTAATTTTAAGATAGACTGAGTGTAACAAAATTAACGTCTTCATTAAAGATTTAGACGTCTAGATGGATGTGAATTTTATTGTAATTTTATATGAATGGAATTGATATAACATTTAAAAAGAAAAAGTGCGGCCATTTTTAACCGCACTTTAAGCCTATAAACTATTGCAATGCTTTCACTGCCTTATGGTATTCTTTCGATTGCTCCAATAAAACCTTAGCCACTTCGCGCAGTTTATCCACATCCGATTATGCCAAATAGAACGATGTAGCGATATTAAGTACATCATTTCTCATATGTCTTTCCGATAATTTTTAAACTCAATCCTTTTCGAATAAATATACATTGTCAAGGTTTTGTATCAAAAATAAAATGTGACAAAGATCTCATTCTTCGCATTTTGATCTCAATCAAAAGTGCTAAATAACATATAATAAAAGGGTCTATTATTTAACAATTATAAAAAAGGAATAAAAATGAAAACATTGAGTGAATTTATTGTTGAACGCCAAGCAGAGTACCCAAATGCAAAAGGGGAACTTAGTGGTATTTTGTCTTCTATTCGTTTATTAGCAAAAATCATTCATCGTGATATCAACAAAGCGGGTTTAACCAATATACTTGGCCAGTCTGGTGTCGAAAACGTACAAGGTGAAAGCCAAATGAAATTGGACTTATTCGCCCATAACACCATGAATGCGGCCCTTATGTCGCGTGAAGAGGTAGCGGGTTTTGCTTCTGAGGAAGAAGAAAGCTTTATCGCTTTTGATACTGAACGTGCTCGCAATGCGAAATATATTATTTTGACCGATCCTCTTGATGGTTCATCCAATATTGATGTAAACGTTTCAGTTGGGACAATCTTCTCTATTTACCGTCGTGTTTCACCAATTGGCTCACCTGTTACTTTAGAAGACTTTATGCAACCGGGTAATAAACAAGTGGCTGCGGGTTACATAGTGTATGGTTCTTCTACCATGTTGGTTTATACTACTGGTCATGGTGTAAATGGTTTCACTTACGATCCATCTATCGGTACATTCTGTCTTTCTCATGAAAATATGCAAATGCCAAAAGATGGCAAAATCTATTCCATCAACGAAGGACAATATCTCAAATTCCCACAAGGGGTAAAAAAATACATTAAATACTGCCAAGAGGAAGATAAAGCAACTAATCGCCCTTATGCGTCACGTTATATCGGTTCATTAGTGGCAGACTTCCACCGTAACTTATTAAAAGGCGGTATCTACATTTATCCAAGTGCAACTAACTATCCAAATGGTAAGCTTCGTTTGCTTTATGAAGGCAATCCAATGGCATTCTTAGCGGAACAAGCAGGCGGTATTGCCTCTGATGGTTACAATCGAAGTTTAGATATTCAACCAACTGAACTTCACCAACGTGTACCACTTTTCGTCGGTTCCGCAGAAATGGTGAAAAAAGCAGAAGAAATGATGAGAGAATTTAAAGAAGATTAAATTCCTAAAGTGCGGTCAATTTTGACCGCACTTTTTTTTAGCAAACAAAAAGGCGAACTATATCAGTTCGCCTTTTTCATTTTTTGTATTAATTAATCTCGTTTTCTTGCAAGTAGCCACCAAATAATCGCCATAAACAAGAGGCTTGGCATCAGCGCACCTAAAAAAGCTGGTGCATTAAATACCACGCTCATTTGTCCAAAAATTTCATTGACGACATAGAACAAGAACCCAAAACAAATCCCCGTGACGATTCTCGCCCCTGCAGTGACACTACGTAATGAACCGAAGATAAAAGATAACGCAAGCATCATCATCACACCTACAGAAACCGGCTGTAAAATCTTACGCCAATAGGTTAATTCAAAACGGCGAGAATCCTGTCCTGTTTGTTTTAAGAACGCAATATATTCATACAAACCTGAAATGGATAATGATGTTGGACGTAATGAAACTGCGCCTAATTTATCTGGCGTTAAGCTCGTCGCCCAATCTTCTGTTAAACGGTTTGTCGTGGTAATTTGCTCTTTTGATACCGCTGAATTATTCACTTGACGTAACTGCCATTGATTATTTTCTGCAGAATATTGTGCTTGATTCGCATGCTTCAAATGAGTGAGATTACGTTGGTCATCAAAAGTATAAATATAAATATCTTCTAATTTCGCATCATCTTTAATTCGACGCACATAAACGAA
>CAUGKJ010000056.1 GCA_959600045.1 uncultured Haemophilus sp. | reverse complement strand
TGAAAAACCTTGATTTAGCGAACAAACGTAAAAATGCTTGGGGTACAGGTCTTATCTTCAATCATGCAATTGATAGCATCCAAAATGTAACCGTAGCAGCAGGTTTTACTCGTGAAATTTCTGAAAATGCGAATAATACTGCATACTACCGCAATGCTTATGGATTAGGTTTAGCGTATAACTTCGTTCACACCACTTATGGTTTAGATTTAGAACGTCAAGTAACTAAAAACCAAGGTGACAAACGTACTAAAAATGAAGTGCGTGCGATTGTTCGTCAAGGTTTAAACGAAGATTGGAACGTATATGCAATGTATGCGTATAAAACAGATAAACAATTTGGTGATACAGACAGAACTCGCCAATTCATGGTAGGTACTGAATACTACGTATATAATCAAGGTTCTTTAAAAGTGAAACCATTCTTAGAATGGCAAGCGACTCGTACTAAATACGAAAACAGCACTGTAGATCGTAGCCGTGATTTCAAAACTGTTATCGGTTTACGTGCATACTGGTAATTTATCAGTTTAATCTTATAAAGCGAGCGGATAGTGAAAGCTATCCGCTTTTCTTTTTGGCTTGTAATTTTGATTTTCACCCCCATAATACTGCACAGGCACAAAGTGCGGTGACAAAGTGACTTCTTTTTTGAACATTTACGATTTATGACCAAAATTGACCGTACTTTTTACTCAAAGAATAAATAGGAATAAATAATGAATTACACTCAAGACAATGACAAACTTTACCGTTACCTTTTCCAAAACCGTGCCGTGCGTGGTGAATGGGTACGATTAAACCAAACCTTTACTGATACATTGAATACCCACCATTATCCAAAAGCCGTGCAAAACTTACTGGGCGAGATGATGGTGGCGACGAATTTGTTGACCGCAACATTAAAATTTAACGGTAATATTACGGTTCAAATTCAAGGTGATGGTCCATTAAAATTAGCCTTAGTTAATGGCAATGATCAGCAACAAATTCGTGCATTAGCCCGTGTGCAAGGTGAGATTCAAGATGGCATGAGCTTGCATGATATGATCGGCAAAGGCGTATTAGTGATTACGATTGCTCCAACCGAGGGTGAGCGTTATCAAGGCGTTATCGGTTTAGATAAGCCAACCATTACGGAATGTTTAGAAGACTATTTTGTCCGTTCAGAACAATTACAAACTCAGCTTATTATTCGCACAGGTGAATATGATGGCAAACCAGTTGCTGCAGGAATGTTGCTACAGATTATGCCAGATGGTCAAGGTACACCAGAAGATTTTGAACATTTAACGACTTTAGCTGCAACCGTTAAAGATGAGGAGTTATTTGGATTACCTGCAGAAGAATTGCTTTATCGTTTATACCACGAAGAAGTAGTGGAAGTTTTTGAACCTCAAGCCGTTTCATTCTTATGTGGTTGCTCACCTGAGCGTTCTGGGGCAGCATTATTACTGATTCCAGAAGCTGAAATTGAGGAAATTTTAGAAGAACATAAAGGCAGCATTGATATGCAGTGTGAATGTTGTGGCACGCATTACTTCTTCAATAAAGAAGCCATTGATAAACTCAAACAAGCCCAATAAGAAAAATCCCCGTTCATGATAACGGGGATTTTTTTATGCTCTTTTATTGTTGAACTTGTTCCAAGCAATGTTTGATGGCATCCGGAATCGAACCACCATGGTTTTTATTGGGAATTGAAATAAATTCCACGGAATTACCTTGTTTTTCCAATATTTCCGCCAATTGATGCGCATTGATTGTTCGCATTTGTTTCCGTTGATTAATGCGCTGTAATTGTTCTTCAGTCATATTCGGATCCTGGTCAGGATGCTCTTCATAATAGCCTAATGTGATCAGAATATGTGATGGTTTTTTGCTAATCCATGGTTCATTTTGAGGTAAAAATGAACCATTTCCCCACCAAAGAGAAGGGCTTGCCAAGGTGTAATATTGAAATAAATCCGGTTGATGGAAGAGTACGTACAATCCAAATAATCCACCAAAAGAATGGCCAAAGAAATATTGTTTTTCCTTATTAATATCGAAATGCTGTTCAATATAAGGCTTTACGTCTTGTTGAATAAAACGTAGAAAATCGGCGGCTTTTCCTCCTTTGGCAAATTCGGCACCTTCTGCCGGGAAAGTGTAGTCTCTCGTGCGTTCTTCAATAACATAAGCTTTATCAGATACATAACCGATACCGACAATAAGCGGGAGAGGTTTATTGGGATTGACAGCATTCACTGCTATTGGAAATTGAGCATTGCCATCTAACGTGTAAAGTGCGGTCAGTTTTTGCGATGTTTTTGGTGGTACCGCAATAAACAAGCGGTAATGTTTGTCTTCAAAGGTAAAATCTTTTTGTTGAATTTGATACATTTTTTTCATGTTTTCTTGAATAGGTGGAATCTTAAAGTCGGGTTCTGCTTGCGTGATTTGCGTAAATATCAGCAGACAAAATAAAAAGGGTAAACGCAAAAATGAGAACATAGTTATTGAGTCTTGAGTTGATAATAGTTCTCACTATATCGAAAATATGATGGGTAAATCAACCTTGTTGTATCCTTAGCCTCTTAAACCACCTAAAAAGGGGTAGAATTTTCCAATGAATGTTCAAAAATGAGATCTAGTTAACATTTTTTTTTTGACAATTCCCATACAATAAACATAGGAAAAATTTTTAAACTTTAATTAAGAGGTGAACTATGACTGATGTTAAAAACGTAATTAAAGAACTTGAAGCCGTTGGTATTCATGATGTTAAAGAAGTGGTTTATAACCCAAGTTATGAACAGCTTTTTGAAGAAGAGACAAAACCAGGCTTAGAAGGCTTTGAAAAAGGGACACTTACCACAACTGGCGCGGTGGCTGTTGATACAGGGATCTTTACCGGTCGTTCACCGAAAGACAAATACATCGTTTTAGATGATACCACAAAAGATACTGTGTGGTGGACTTCTGATGTGGCGAAAAACGATAATAAACCAATGACTCAAGAAACTTGGTCAAGCTTGAAAGGTCTTGTAACTAAACAACTTTCTGGTAAACGTTTATTCGTGGTTGATGGTTTCTGTGGCGCAAGTGAACAAGACCGTATCGCAGTGCGTATTGTGACTGAAGTAGCATGGCAAGCACACTTTGTGAAAAATATGTTTATTCGTCCGACAGAAGAACAATTAAAAACTTTTAAACCAGATTTCGTGGTCATGAATGGCTCTAAATGCACCAACCCGAACTGGAAAGAACAAGGTTTGAACTCTGAAAACTTCGTTGCATTTAACTTAACTGAGCGTATTCAATTAATCGGTGGTACTTGGTACGGCGGTGAAATGAAGAAAGGTATGTTCTCAATGATGAACTACTTCCTACCACTTAAAGGTGTAGGTGCAATGCACTGTTCTGCTAACGTAGGTAAAGACGGTGATGTAGCAATTTTCTTCGGTTTATCAGGTACAGGTAAAACAACACTTTCTACCGATCCAAAACGTGAATTAATCGGTGACGATGAGCACGGTTGGGATGATGTTGGTATTTTCAACTTTGAAGGTGGTTGCTACGCGAAAACTATCCATCTTTCTGAAGAAAATGAACCAGATATTTATCGTGCAATTCGTCGTGATGCGTTATTAGAAAACGTCGTGGTTCGTGCAGATGGTTCAGTTGATTTCGATGATGGTTCTAAAACTGAAAATACTCGTGTATCTTACCCAATTTATCACATTGATAATATTGTTAAACCAGTATCTCGTGCTGGTCATGCAACGAAAGTGATTTTCTTAACTGCGGACGCATTCGGTGTGTTACCTCCAGTGTCTAAATTGACACCAGAGCAAACCAAATACTACTTCTTATCTGGTTTCACTGCTAAATTAGCCGGTACAGAGCGTGGTATTACTGAGCCAACTCCAACCTTCTCAGCATGTTTTGGTGCAGCGTTCTTAACTCTCCACCCAACACAATATGCTCAAGTGTTAGTTAAACGTATGCAAGCTGCAGGTGCAGAAGCTTACTTAGTTAATACTGGTTGGAACGGTACAGGTAAACGTATCTCAATCAAAGATACTCGTGGTATTATCGATGCAATCTTAGATGGTTCTATCGAAAAAGCAGAAATGGGCGAGTTACCAATCTTTGATTTAGCGATTCCAAAAGCATTACCAGGTGTAGATCCTGCGATCTTAGACCCTCGTGATACTTATGCAGATAAAGCACAATGGGAAGCGAAAGCGAAAGACCTTGCTGGACGTTTCGTGAAAAACTTCGAAAAATATGCGACTAATGCAGAAGGTAAAGCGCTTATCGCAGCAGGTCCAAAAGCTTAATTAGAGAATATTGTATCTAATTAAACATTTCTAAAAATAACCGCACTTTGATTTGTTAACCAAAGTGCGGTTTTTTTATATTAAGTTTTTTGCGAGTTATTCTTTTGCTACGGTAAGAATAGACCAAATATAAGCCAAGATGACCAATACCGCAGAGACAGAAAACATGATGCTGACCACATCAACAAAAAAGAAACTTTCCAGAATCGGTTTAGTGAAGATGCGTTCCGCATATCTCGCGACAAAAGTGATGATATAAGCCCATAAAGCCCAGGTAACTAGATCTAGTACAAAGCTTTTGGCTTTAATCAGCAAGGGAAGGCTGCTACCTTTATTAATAACCATCAATTGTTGTAAAGTGGCGGTTGCCATTATTTAAACTCCTCTGTCAGGGCTTGTCCAGACAGCTAGCTTGGACTTGTTTCTAAAAATCGCTTTTGGGATTCCAACGAGTAACGTTACCGTATTGAGTAACCAATAAACATAGGGATACCAAATGCAGGAAATTCCATATTGGATCTATCCTTTTTCATACCGTGAATCAATGTATAAGCTTAAGAGACACTGTAAGAAGAAGGAAAAAAACATGATCGAGATATTTGTTTCAAACAGCTCCATGTTTTGAATACCTATACCTAAGGTAATCTTGCGGTATAGTGCAAGTGCAACCAGTACAACCAATAAGATTGCCCAAGTTGCGGTAACAAAATATTCGGCATACATTGGCCATAGACGGCGGTTTCTCCAACGCCAGACCTGAGGGAAATATTTGAGAATGGTTTCAGCACCACCTTGTGCCCAGCGTAAACGCTGTTTGTATAAGCCATAAAGACGTTCAGGCATTAATACCCAACATAAAGCACGGGGTTCATACATAATGTTGTAACCAGCAGTTTGAATTTTCCAACTAACATCAATATCTTCGGTGATCATATTGGTACTCCAGCCACCAATTTCTTCCATCACATCTTTGCGGAATAGACAACATACGCCGGATACCGTGAAAATGGTTCCCATCAGACTTTGAGCGCGTTTGATTAGGCCAATGATGGAGCTAAATTCAGACACCTGTAAACGACCTAAGATAGTACTGCGGTTACGTACTCGAGGGTTTCCGGTAACGGCGCCATAAGCACGGTTTAATTCGAGGGATTGCACCATGTAATCTATCGCATCGAAATCTAATACGGCATCACCATCAATACAGGCAACATATTCACCTTTAGCAACTAACAAGCCATGATTTAATGCACTGGCTTTACCTTGGTTTTCTTGGTGAAGCGCCACGATGCGTTCGTCAGCTTTGGCCCAACGATCAATAATTTCACCCGTGTTATCTTTACTGCCATCGTTGATGAAGATCAGTTCATAGTTTGGGTATCTGAGTTGGAGCAAGTAAGGAATAGCTTCATCTAAGTTATCTCCTTCGTTATAACAAGGCACCATAATACTGACCATCGGAACACGTTCTTTTGGCATTTGTTGGAAAGTTGGTTGCCCAAGTTTTCCTTCCATAAAAAGGTAATAACACAGACTTGCAGTCACCCAATATATCGCCATTCCAGCAGGATACATGAATACGAAGATACTCACGGCTTCTAAGAATTGTTGGTTCATAGTCAATCCTTATTTTTTTCCTGCATTCGTATTTACGGAAAAATACGGTTTCATTTTGTTCATATCCGGTTGATTCGTTAAAAAGTTATCTGGATAGTAGCCATAGCTATAAATATGATTTTTTTGTAATAGCGTCATCCAATCAATCAATTCGGATTCAGGAATTGGTTTTTGAGTTCGCCAATTCACCGCTTGGAATTCAAATAAGACTTTCTCTAATGGCGCTTGAGCTTTTACATTTTCAATAAGAGAAGCAAACCATTGATAGGCTTCTTTTTGTGAAATAGGCTGTTCATT
>CAUGKJ010000055.1 GCA_959600045.1 uncultured Haemophilus sp. | reverse complement strand
AGACTTCCAAAAAGCGGAACAAAAACCAAATGCATGTAAAGACAAATTGGGTCGTTTGCGTGTCGGTGCGGCAGTGGGTGCGGGTCCAGGTAATGAAGAACGTATTGATGCATTAGTGAAAGCCGGTGTTGATGTGTTGTTAATCGACTCTTCTCATGGTCACTCAGAAGGCGTATTACAACGTGTTCGTGAAACTCGTGCAAAATATCCAAATTTACCTATCGTAGCGGGTAACGTAGCGACTGCTGAAGGCGCAATCGCCTTAGCAGATGCGGGTGCAAGCGCAGTGAAAGTAGGTATCGGACCAGGTTCAATTTGTACTACTCGTATCGTGACCGGTGTAGGTGTTCCACAAATCACCGCTATCGCAGATGCCGCTGCGGCATTAAAAGATCGTGGTATTCCAGTTATCGCTGACGGTGGTATCCGTTTCTCTGGTGATATTGCAAAAGCTATCGCAGCAGGTGCGAGCTGTGTAATGGTTGGTTCTATGTTCGCAGGTACTGAAGAAGCGCCAGGTGAAATCGAACTTTATCAAGGTCGTGCATTTAAATCTTACCGTGGTATGGGTTCATTAGGTGCAATGGCGAAAGGCTCTTCAGACCGTTACTTCCAATCTGATAACGCTGCAGACAAACTCGTACCAGAAGGTATCGAAGGCCGTATTCCATACAAAGGGTACTTAAAAGAAATTATCCACCAACAAATGGGTGGCTTACGTTCTTGTATGGGTTTAACTGGCTGCGCAACCATCGAAGAGTTACGCACGAAAGCAGAATTCGTTCGTATCAGTGGTGCAGGCATTAAAGAAAGCCATGTTCACGATGTAACTATTACTAAAGAAGCACCAAACTATCGTATGGGCTAATTGATAAAAGAGCGGTTTATTTAACCGCTCTTTTGAAATATTTTAGGCAACTAAAAGGACTAAAATGAAAAAACTAGCATTACTCATTCCGTTTATCATATCAAGTTGTGCGCTTTTCGGACCAACTTATACTGGAGAAACAACAGCAAGTTCTTTACTAAAATCAGATACAGAACGTAATATCAATCTGGCTTTTAGAGCAATCCATAATTGTACGCCAAAACAAATTCATACTCAGATCAATGATGCGAAAATCAACCCTAAAACATCTACTGTTGATTCAGCATATGAAACTTGGACAGTAAAAGGCTGTAATCAAACTGAAGTATTTAAAATTAAATATATCAGCGATGGTCAAGGTGGAACCTACATCAATATGACCACATCAAACTAACATAAGGTAAAAAATGACAAACATCCACAATCACAAAATTCTGATCCTCGACTTTGGTTCACAATATACTCAGCTGATTGCGCGTCGTGTGCGTGAAATTGGTGTTTACTGCGAACTTTGGGCGTGGGATGTGACTGAAGAACAAATCCGTAAATTTAATCCAGACGGTATCATTCTTTCTGGTGGCCCAGAAAGTACGACAGAAGAAAACAGCCCGCGTGCACCTGAATACGTATTCAATGCGGGCGTGCCTGTATTGGGTATTTGTTATGGTATGCAAACCATGGCGATGCAACTTGGTGGTTTAACTGAAACCTCTGATCATCGTGAATTCGGCTATGCTTCTGTTTTAATGGATAATCCAACCGCACTTTTCGCTCATTTAAATGATGGCGATAGCAAATTAGATGTATGGATGAGCCATGGCGATAAAGTAACGCGTTTACCTGAAAACTTCCAAGTTACCGGTACGACTCCAACCTGTCCAATTGCCGCGATGTCTGATGAAAACCGTCGTTTCTACGGCGTACAATTCCACCCAGAAGTGACCCATACTAAAAAAGGCTTGGAATTATTAATGAATTTCGTGGTGAACATTTGTGGTTGCGAAACAAAATGGACAGCAGAAAACATTATCGAAGATGCCGTTGCTCGCATTAAAGAGCAAGTGGGCGATGATGAGGTTATTTTAGGTTTATCTGGTGGTGTGGACTCTTCTGTGGTTGCATTACTTTTACACCGTGCTATCGGCAAAAACTTACACTGCGTATTCGTAGATAACGGCTTACTCCGCTTACACGAAGGCGATCAAGTCATGGAAATGTTCGGTGATAAATTCGGCTTGAACATTACCCGTGTTGATGCTGAAAGCCGTTTCTTAGGCGAACTTGCAGGCGTATCGGATCCTGAAGCAAAACGTAAAATTATCGGTAAAGTGTTTGTCGATGTGTTCGATGATGAATCGAAAAAACTTACTAATGTAAAATGGTTAGCACAAGGTACGATCTACCCTGACGTGATCGAATCTGCAGCAAGCAAAACCGGTAAAGCACATGTGATTAAATCACACCACAACGTAGGTGGCTTACCAGACTATATGAAACTTGGCTTAGTTGAACCGTTACGCGAGTTATTTAAAGACGAAGTACGTAAAATCGGTTTAGCATTAGGCTTACCGGCTGAAATGATCAACCGCCACCCGTTCCCTGGTCCAGGTTTAGGCGTACGTGTACTAGGCGAAGTGAAAAAGGAATACTGCGATTTATTACGCCGTGCTGATGCGATCTTTATCGAAGAATTACTCAACAGCGGTTGGTATGAAAAAACCAGCCAGGCTTTCAGCGTGTTCTTACCTGTAAAATCTGTAGGTGTGATGGGCGATGGCCGTAAATACGATTGGGTTATCTCACTACGTGCGGTAGAAACCATCGATTTTATGACCGCACATTGGGCTCATTTACCTTATGATTTATTAGGCAAAGTGTCTAATCGCATTATCAATGAAGTGAACGGCATTTCCCGTGTGGTGTATGACATCAGCGGAAAACCCCCAGCAACTATCGAGTGGGAATAAAAAATCACTTTTTCAGATACTTTCTAATTATTTCAATACCTCAAGTAAAGCCTTGTATATCAAGGCTTTATTTATTTCATCTCATTTCTAATCTTCTCTACCCATTTCTTAATTATGACGGTATTTTTGACGGTGCTATTTGACAAAAAATCAAGATCAAGAATACCGTACATTTAACTAATAGTATTAGAAATATACTCTTTAAACTTAATCTATTAAAAAACATACTAAAAGCACCAAGAAAAACTTGTTAGTAGCCCTTAGTGGAAAAAAATGGTCATAGCTTCCTTATCTTCTAAAAAAGAAGAATTTTTCCTATATTTTAGAAAAATTCATCTTTCTTTACGATTTGAATTAATTATCTTTTAACTAAAAGTAGGATATAAGAAGTCTCATTTCACCTATTCAATTATGCTCTTTATATGATTTTTGATATTTCTTTTTCTATTAATGATAAATGTCTTAAAGTCTTCTATTTCCAAACTAATTCCATCAGATAGGAATAAATCTTTATTTGTCTTATTTTCTTCTAAAACCCAATCTTTTAGAAATTTGTCGCTCTTCGATTCATTTTTTCTTCCATTTAGCAATTGTAGATTAGCCACACCATTCCAATTTTTGCTTTTACTTGCAAATTCTTGGTACTCATTTGGAATATATTTCTTAAATTTTTCTTGATCAGTAAATATCGTTGCTGGATGAAGATGATCCTGATGAAAATCTTGATTTGAAAAATCTAAATTTGAATACAGCAAATGCAATATATAATATGCATTGTTAGAATCTTTCTCTGATTCAATTAATCCATCAATAAATTCATCATCAAAACTATAGTTTCTTGCTGGATCATTTTTAAATTCATCTATTAATTCTCTATAAGGAAATGTTTTTCCTAAATTTCTTGACAATACATCCTTCATTTTCTTTAAAATACTATCCGATTGTCCACCAAATATAGACTTAATAAATGTAATATTTAGCCATTTTGCAATTTTTTCTTTATTTTCCTTATTTTTATATATAGGGCTCGCTATATCCTCTTCCAAATTAGAATGATAAATATAATAGATTATAGGTATTGCTGCATTTTTTGCTCTAAAAGTTTTATCATTAAAACCTAAAGATTTAAATAACATAAATGCTGAAATTATACTTTTTCTTATTTTAGGCCAGTTAGTTTCAAATTTATTAATATTCTCATACGTAAAATTTTTTAATTGAAATCTAATATTATCTACAAATAAAACCAAGCATGTTTTTAACACAAAATCTTTATTTATAATAAATTGAGATTGACCAATGTCATATACTTCTGAAACTAATTTTTCAATTTCTTTACGGGCATCATACTCCTTCCAGTTTGCTGAAGCTATTGACATAAGCAAATCAGAAAATGAAAGTTGAGTTCCGCCACTATTGGTACGAATAAATATTTCAATAACCTTATCTGGCTCTTGCTCTTCTTGTAAATAATAATTTAAAACTTCCTGCTCATGTATTACACAAAATAATTTCCTTAGCGTATTGCAAGCATATTCATTTCCCATAAGTTCATTTTCATTAATATATTCCTCCACCATTTCTGAGTCATATAAATTTAATATATCCCCAACCTTAAACCAAAAATAATTTAATGAATCATTACTATATTTATCTAAATCTTGTTTTGAAAGAAATCTAAAATCAAATTCTTTTTGGTTATCATACTCTTGATCTATTGAAGATACTAAATTTAAATATAGCATTCTAGTAGGGATACACTCTTCTGTATCTTTCCACCATTTTCTTGGCATCTTATATGCATAACTGCCTCTCAATCCAATATATAGACTTGTTAATCTCTGCTGTCCATCAATAACAGCTTCAAAATCAGGAATCCCTATTGTTTCAATATTTCTATTATTTTCAGCAAAAAACTCTCTAAACTCTGTTATAAATTCATAAAATTTATAACCACTTTTAATTCCACTATCTGTGATTTTCCAAAACATAAAAGAGTTTATAGGATAACCTCGCATTATACTATCAAATAGCATCTCAATTTGATTACTCGACCAAGTAAATTTTCTTTGAATGGCTGGAAGTAAATATTTTCTATTATAAATATTATCTATAGCATTTTTAATTGTAATCGGTTGTTGAAATCCACTACTCATATTATTAACCCATCATGATTTTATAGTACACTAATTTATATATTTTTATTTCTTAATTATAAATGAAAGATTACTTATCTTAATTTCACTTCACCCCTATTAAATTATATTAGAAAATCTAAAATTAAATATTTACATCAACAAGTTTCAATAAAAAACCATCAATATAACTTTAGGAATAACAAAATCCAAACATAAGCTTAAAAAATCAATAAATTTAAACTTAATAAAAAGATTCATTTCGAATAGCCTACATCTTTAAAGATATTATAATTTAACCACATGCTATCAAAAATCTATTATACACATTTTAGCTATAGAACGTTTATTTTGCTATTTTCTTTCATCTATTGTTTAATATCTACAACTTTTCCAAGCAAGATTCACTATGGACATCGCATTTTTACTCGGCACCAAAATTATTGAACTGACACTCATTGTACTTATTGGCTATGGGTTGGTTAAATCAAAATTATTAAAATCTGAAGATAGCAAGACGCTTTCCGTTATTGGGCTTTATGTCATCAGCCCAGCGGTGATGATTGAAGCCTTTCAAATTGATTACACGCCTGAAATCTTGCAAGGTTTACAGCTTTCACTGCTTATGGCTGTGTTTCTTCAGGGTATTCTGATTATTATTGGCAGTCTGTTAAAGCGCCTATTAAACCTTGATCCTATTGAACATGCCACTTCCATTTATTCCAATTCTGGTAACTTAATTATTCCGATTGTGATGTCGTTATTTGGTAAAGAATGGGTCATTTACGCAAGCTGTTTTATCGTAGTACAAACCTTTCTATTTTGGACGCATTGCCGTTTGATTATTGTAGGAAAAGGAAATTTATCCTTGAAGATGATTGCCAAAAACATCAATATTTGGTCAATTCTCGTCGGAGCATTTTTATTTGCTTTTCAAATAAAATTACCAAGTATTATCAATGGTACACTCTCTTCGATTGGCTTGTTTATTGGTCCGAATGCTATGCTAGTTGCGGGTATGTTGATTGCGGCAATACCTTTACGGAGCATCGTATCATCCAAACGCATTTATTTAGTCACACTTTTGCGCTTGTTACTTATTCCGATTGCATTATTGGTATTAATAAAACTGATTGGGTTTGTGCATTGGGCTGAAAAAGGGGAAATTATTGTGTTGATTAGCTTTTTGGCAACCACGAGCCCATCCGCTTCAACTGTGACACAAATGGCGGTGATTTATAACAATAATCCACAGAAAGCCAGCGCCATCTATGGTGTAACGACGCTGCTTTGTATGTTTACTATGCCACTGGTGATTGCGTTATAT
>CAUGKJ010000054.1 GCA_959600045.1 uncultured Haemophilus sp. | reverse complement strand
TTTCACTTCTTGTGGATTGTTCATGAAGCGTTTTGTGATACGACGAATTGGTTCAGGCATAGTCGCTGAGAAAAGGGCAGTTTGGTGTTCTTCCGGTAATTCAGCCATAACGGTTTCTACATCGTCAATAAAGCCCATGCGAAGCATCTCATCGGCTTCATCAAGAACGATCGCTTTTAATTCAGAAAGATTTAATGTGTTACGACGGATGTGATCCAAAATACGACCCGGTGTACCTACAACAACTTGTGCACCTTGTTTTAATGCACGTAATTGAATGTCATAGCGTTGACCACCATAAAGGGTCACGATGTTGATGCCTTTTGCATATTTCATGAAATGTTCACAAGCATCAGCAACTTGAATGGCAAGTTCACGGGTTGGTGCCATCACCAATAATTGTGGATGTTTTGCGGCAGGATCAATTTTTGCCAAAATAGGTAAAGAGAATGCGGCAGTTTTACCACTACCAGTTTGTGCCATACCAAGTACATCTCTGCCTTCTAGAAGAGCAGGAATACAAGCTTGTTGGATTGGCGAAGGTGTTTCAAAACCAAGGTCAGAAACGGCTTTTAGAATGAATTCAGGCAAGCCTAAATCATTAAAAGTGATTTTGTCTGTCATTAAAATACTCGAATATAAGTAAGGAAAGCTCAATTTCGCTTTCAGGTTTATTTGTTACAAAAGAAAGAGGCAGGTCTAGAAAACAGCTGATTTTTTGACCGCACTTTTTTCTTCTTTTTCGTCGTCAGTTTGAGCTGGCTTCAATTTCATCAGCTCTAACACGGCAAAACGATACTCAACAAAGTTATATACCTGATTCGCAATAGCGAGTTTGAATAAAGCCGCAGCTTCATCAACTTGCCCCAAATTGAGTTTTTGTTTTGCTAGATAAAAGTAGGTTTCGGTTAATATTTCTGCATATTGTTGCGAGTTTTCTGCAAATTTGGTTGCCCGCTCTTGCAAGTCACTCACGGAAATATTACCTAAATAGTATTGAACGATATTTGTTCCCCAGAAGTCCTTAGATAGCCCTTTAGCTCGTTCAACAAGGTTGGCATGGGCTTCTTGTGGTTTTAATTTTTGTTCGTTCAAATAGAGCCAGAGTACGCGATAAGGATCTTTGGTATCGGCTTCATAAAACTTCATAAAATCGTCTTCAGCAAGATTATAGCGTTCGACGTAATAAAAATTTAAACCACGATTAAGATGGGTATAGTCATAACTTGGGTCCAATTCAAACACCGCATTAAAGGTTTCTAATGCACTGTCGTAATCTTCTTCAAGCAGTAAGTAAAGCCCTAAATAATTGTAAACGGAAGCCATCTTTGGCTGTAATGCAAGGGCTTGTGTAAAGTCATAACGCGCGAGGCCCCATAAACCGAGGGAATCGTATAATACGCCACGTTCAAAGTGAAGCGTCGCCCGTTCTTCATTACTCATTTTTCCAACTAATAAAACTTGCCCGATTCGGGTAATCATCACTTCTTGTTCGAAGTGCGTATTCGGCGTTTGATCCGCGAGCACAACTTTATTTGGTGCGACAAACACGTTTCCCGATTGTACACAACCGGAAATAAATAAAATCACACTTAGGCTAGACAACGAAACTAGAAAACGGAATAACCGAAAATACTGCATTGTTTTATAAGTTAGTTTGATAATCAAAACGGGTGTGTAAATCGAATTCACACACCCTGTGAGATTATTCTTGTTCTTCTGAAATATCTTCTGCAGGTGCAGATTCTGCTTCAGTTTCTTGTTTTGGTGCAAGATCTTTCATGGTTAAGCGGATACGACCTTGACGATCGATTTCAACCACTTTAACCGTCACTTCTTGACCAACTTGAAGATAATCACTCACTTTCTCTACGCGTTCTTCTGCGATTTGAGAAATATGAACTAAACCTTCTTTATTTCCAACGATAGCGACGAATGCACCGAAGTCAGCAAGACGAGTCACTTTACCTTTGTAAATTGCACCCGCTTCAACTTCAGCAACGATTTCTTCAATACGCGCCATCACGTTTTTTGCTGCGCTGCTATCTACTGCGGCGATTTTCACTGTACCATCATCATCGATATCGATAGAAGTACCAGTTTCTTCAGTTAATGCACGGATAGTTGCACCACCTTTACCGATAACATCTTTAATTTTCTTCGGATCAATTTTCATGGTGTGAATACGCGGCGCGTAGTCAGAAATATCTGCACGTGGTGCAGGGATTGCTTGTTCCATTACGCCAAGAATGTGCATACGTGCACCTTTCGCTTGGTTTAATGCAATTTGCATAATTTCAGGGGTGATACCTTCAATTTTGATGTCCATTTGAAGTGCAGTGACACCTTCACGTGTACCAGCCACTTTAAAGTCCATATCACCTAAGTGGTCTTCATCACCTAAGATATCGGAAAGAACCACAAATTTTTCTTCTTCTTTCACTAAGCCCATTGCAATACCCGCAACAGCAGCTTTGATTGGAACGCCCGCATCCATTAATGCTAAAGACGCACCACACACAGATGCCATAGAAGAAGAACCGTTAGATTCAGTGATTTCAGATACTACACGCACGACATACGGGAATTCCGCAAGACTTGGCATAACAGCCGCTACACCACGTTTTGCTAAACGACCGTGACCGATTTCACGACGTTTTGGTGAGCCAATCATACCGGTTTCACCTACAGAGTATGGAGGGAAGTTGTAGTGGAATAAGAAGTGATCTTGACGTTCACCCGTTAATTCATCAATGATTTGTGCATCACGTTCAGTACCTAAAGTCGCTACGGCTAATGCTTGCGTTTCACCACGGGTGAAAATTGCAGAACCGTGAGTACGTGGTAATACACCAGTACAAATGTCTAATGCACGAACGGTATCGACAGTACGGCCATCAATACGTGGCTCACCTGCAATGATTCGACCACGAACGATTTGGCTTTCAAGTGTGGTAAAGATATCCACGATTTTACCTTCGCTGATCTCTTCATCTTCTGCTGTGATTTGTGCAATCACATCCGCTTTAATTGCATCGATTTGTTCGTAACGTGCTTGTTTTTCAGTAATGCGGTATGCATCGCCTAAACGTGCTTCAGCAATCGCTTTCACTTTGTTGATTAAATCTGTGTTTGGTTGTGGCGCAACCCAATCCCAACGTGGTTTGCCCGCTTCTTTTGCAAATTCTTTGATTGCTTCAATCACAACTTGTTGTTGTTGATGACCGAATACTACCGCCGCTAACATTTGTTCTTCAGTTAAAATGTCTGCTTCAGATTCAACCATTAATACGGCTTTGTCAGTACCTGCAACCACTAAGTCTAAACGGCTTTGTTTTTGCTCAGCCATAGTTGGGTTTAATACGAATTGGTTGTCGATAAAACCAACGCGTGCTGCACCGATAGGACCATTGAAAGGTACACCAGATAAGGTTAATGCTGCAGAAGCACCGATCATTGCCACTAAGTCAGGGCTGATTTGTGGGTTTACAGAAACTACAGTTGCCACAACTTGGATTTCGTTAAAGAAACCTTCTGGGAATAATGGGCGAATTGGACGATCGATTAAACGTGCAATTAAAGTCTCGCCTTCAGATGGACGACCTTCACGTTTGAAGAAACCACCAGGGATTTTACCCGCCGCATAAGTACGCTCTTGATAGTTTACGGTTAATGGGAAGAAGTCTTGACCTTCTTTCACATCTTTTTTAGCAACAACAGTCACGAATACCGTGGTATCGTCCATGCTTGCCATGACCGCAGCAGTTGCTTGACGTGCAATTGCGCCGGTTTCTAGGGTTACGGTGTGTTGACCGTATTTAAATTGTTTAACAATTGGATTCACAATGTTTTCCTTCAAAATAATATTTAAAACAAAGCTTTATTTTCCAGATTGCGACTAGCAAAAGAAATCTCTCGAAAAAATGACCGCACTTTTGGCGTTTAAAAATTTCTTTTGATAGCCGCACGCTAATGCAGAAAATAAAGCTCGCTTATTATACAGAGTTTTAAATTTATTGGTAACTTTATTTAATATAAGCAACTTGTTATCATATTCTCATACAAATACATACGTAAGGAGACACTATGATTATCAGTGCATTAAATAACCCAAATTTCAAAGTGGGTTTACCAAAAGTTATCGCAGACATTTGCGATCATCTCAATACCTTAGATCTTGAAGCATTAGAAAATGGCCGTCATGATTTAAGTGAGCAAGTTTATATGAATGTCATGGAATTTGATACGGTTGAAGCGGATAGCAAACAAGCTGAACTTCACCACAAATATCTAGATATTCAATTACTTATTCGTGGTGAAGAAAATGTTGAAGTAAGCGCGACTTATCCAAACCTCAGCTTATACGATGAATATCGTGATGCCGATGATTACCAACTCACCCCGCAAATTGAAAATAAAAGCACTGTGACACTTTTACCAAAAATGTTCGCTGTCTTTTTCCCTTATGAGCCACATAAACCAGGTTGCACCGTAAACGGTAAATCAAGTTTTGTGAAAAAACTGGTGGTGAAAGTACCAGTAGAATTGATTTAATTATTTCGATTCATTAAAGCAAAAGCGCGGTCAGAAATTTATGTATTTTTCTGACCGCACTTTTTTATTATTTAATCACCGTGATTGACCATTTTGCATCATCAATTTGCTCGAAGTTTGTGACTTCATAGCCTTCTTCTGCTGCCCAAGCGGGAATGGCTTCAGTGGCTTGGGTGCAGTCGAATTCAATTTCTAGGCCATCGCCTTTATTTAACTTAGCCATGGCTTCCTTAGCTTCAACGAGAGGAAATGGGCAAACAAGGCCAAGTGTAGGTAATTTAACGATCATATAAGCTCCTATGCTTTTGATAATTTTAAACGTTGTGGACGAATAATGGTGAAGTAGGCGGCCACCCAAGTGCCGAGAATCATCAAGGGCAATGATACCCAACCTTGCCAAGAGAAAAAGGCGGTTTCGACTAAGCCATTACCGATAGAACAGCCACCTGCAAGCGTTGCGCCAATACCCATAAGAATACCGCCGAGTCCGCTGCGTAGAATCGTGGTGGCATCCGGTACGCGGACACGAAATTCATTGCTTGCTTTCGCGCCGATGAATGATCCAATAAAAATTCCTAAAACTAAGAATACGCCCCAGTTAATAAATTTACCGTCGCCAGTAACGAGGAATTGCATAATATTAGCGGATGGACCAGTGATCCCAAGTCCAAACTCACGACCAGTAGCGACACTGAGTGGCCAAGCGGCAAGCGCGATTAATCCGATTAACACGGCTGAGAAAAATGGGTGCCAGCGTTTTTCAAATAATAAGTGGGCAAGCCCTGTTTTCTTTGGTTTTAATGCCGCGACGATTCCGCTTGGTTTGCTGAGATGTTTGTACACATAGAAAGCTGTCACTAAAGTTAATAATGCGACTAACCACCAAGGTGAAATACTGAATGTGTCGTAAATATTGCGTTGTTCAATATTGATACTGCGTAAGGTTTTATTGAATTCGCCTAATGGGCCAGTACGCATGATGGCACTTAATAACATATAAGTGAATAACGCAACCCAACTGCCGACTAAGCCTTCTGCAGCGCGGTACCATGTACCTGTTGCACAACCGCCAGCAAGAACAATACCGATACCAAACACAAAGGCACCGATAATCACCGCTAAAAAGGCAAAATTTTCAGCTGGATCGACATTTAATACACCGATTTCTTTTAAAAGAAAGAAACCAATAGATTGCACGGTCATTGCCAATAGAATGGCAACAAACATTTTGTTATTTTGGGTGACATACATATCGCGAAATGCGCCAGTAATACAAAAGCGCCCACGCTGCATGACAAATCCGAGTAAAATTCCGCAAAGTAATCCGGTTAAAAGCATAAATATTCCTTTCTTTTAGAACTAAGTAGGGCAGTATTTTCTAAAAAAAGAAGAAGATAACGCCAATAACTTTTAGCTAGAAAATATGTTTTTTTGATATAAAAAAGTGCGGTCAGAAATTTGAGTGATTTTCTGACCGCACTTTATCGTAAGTTACCACGCTATTAAGGACAGGGTTTACTCACCATAATTTCAATCACTTGGCGATCGATATGATGCATACTTTTAGACGCAATCGAGCATAGATTGTCGATCGTGCGATCGAGATCATGTTCAACGATACCTTCATTACCCGTAACATGGGTTTTATCCATTACCGTATCAACCATTCCAAGGAATTTGCAGACCGTCAGAACCACATTAACGGCATTGAGAATTTTTGGAATCAGGCAAAACGCGTCTTGCGCAAATATAACGGAATTGATCGCAAATCCTTCCCGCTGTTCTTGAA
>CAUGKJ010000053.1 GCA_959600045.1 uncultured Haemophilus sp. | reverse complement strand
AATGACGTCCTGTCTTGTTTTTGTGATTAGTTCTTATTGCTAAAAATAGCTGACATAAGAACCTAGTTATTTTAAGGGCGATATAAATAGCAGAACTTCATCTATTTAGCAAATAAATTTAGCCTGGAAATTTAAATTTTGCGATCGAGATCGCAAAAAATGGCGTAATTATTTGTTTATTTATGAGGTTAAGGCTAGGTTGCCTTATTTTCTCGCTATAAATCACACTCCAAATGAAACTCACGTTATTTCAACTGTGCATCATGCTCATCGTTTCAGCCTTTTCTTTGCTTGTCGTGCCCGATTTTTTATTGTTTACCTGGCAACAGGCTGGGCTGAGCATTTTAATGTTGGTTATGACCGCACTTTGTTTCCATTGGTTCAATTATTTTAAAGTCAGAAATTTTTGCATAAGCGGTATCTTGTTTTTGCTTATTTTGGCTTATGCACATTCACCCGCTTTATCGTTATTGGGACAAGCAGAGAAAATTTCAAGTTTACCGAATAAAATTACCTTAGATCTCCACATCTCAGAAATTCTTCATCAACAAGATTATCAAACGTTGGTTGCGACGACGTCATTATTTGATGGGAGAGAACAACAGATTTTTATTAATTGGAAAGCACCGGAAAAGCCACAAGTAGGTGAAATTTGGCGGGCTGATGTAAAACTTCGACCTATTTCGGCGAGATTAAATCATGGAGGATTTGATCGACAGCAATGGTATTTTTCCAAAAGAATTATTGCCGTAGGGAATGTGAAAAGTGCGGTCAAAATTGGAGACGATTTTTCTTTCCGCACACATTTTCTACAGAATAGCCTTAAGCAGACGGAAGGGCTTTCTTTGCAAGGCCTACTTATCGCATTGGCATTTGGCGAGCGGGCTTGGCTGGATAATAAAACGTGGCTGATTTATCAACAAACGAATACGGCACATTTGATTGCTATTTCAGGACTACATATCGGTTTAGCAATGGGGATAGGCTTTTTCTTTGCTCGATTATTGCAATTTGTATTGCCAACACACTTTATTTCACCTTGGTTTCCACTTTGCTTTGGTGTGTTGATTGCTTTAGGTTATGCCTATTTAGCCGGATTTAGTTTACCGACTTTCCGTGCAATGATGGCATTGCTTTTTATTGCAATCCTTCAATTTTCACGACGATATTATACGCCTTTGCAAATGTTATGTTTGGTGGTGGCATTTTTGTTGTTTTTTGATCCACTGATGCCACTTTCGGTGAGTTTTTGGCTTTCAGTTGGTGCCGTAACCTGTTTGATTGTGTGGTACCGATATGTTCCCTTATCAATAATCGAGTGGCAACATCAAAAATTATCCCGCAAAGTGCGGTGGATTTTGGGCTTATTTCATTTGCAACTTGGGCTGCTGATTTTATTCACGCCTATTCAACTTTTCTTTTTTAATGGCTTAGCATTAAATGGTTTTTTGGCGAATTTAATTGCTGTGCCCTTGTATAGTTTCTTACTTGTACCCTTGATTCTCTTTGCGATATTAACGAATGGCGCATTTTCTTCTTGGCATCTTTCAAATGCCATTGGTCAAGGTATTACGCAATGTCTCAGTTTTTTCCAAGGATCGTATGTTCCGATTTCGATGAATTTATCTTTCATTTTGACCGCACTTTTAAGTCTTATTTTTGGCGGGATTTTAGGTGGATTGTATTTTTTGTCTCAAGCACAAACAAAAAATACACCGTTAAAATCAAGTCGATTTTTCACGTTAAATAACACAAAAATCTTATCGTCAGAAGATTATACACAAGCCCTCTTGGGCGTAATTCTTATTTTTAGTGTTTGTATGAGTACGCTAGGGTATCGATATTTTACGAAACCTAAATGGCAGTTAGACACGTTAGATGTTGGACAAGGTTTAGCAACCTTAATTGTAAAAGAAGGGAAAGGCGTGTTGTATGATACGGGTCCCGCTTGGCAGAGTGGAACAGGCGGCTCTTCTATGGTGGAATTAGAAATATTGCCCTACCTTCAACGAGAAGGCATTGAACTTGAAACCTTGATTTTAAGTCATGATGATAACGATCATTCAGGTGGCGCTAAAGCGATTTTAGCCGCATACCCAGATATTGAGCTGATTACACCTTCTCGTAAAAACTATGGCGAAATGCACCGCACTTTTTGTCTTCAGGGGAAACGATGGCAGTGGCGAGGGCTTGATTTTAAAGTTCTTTCACCAACGCAAATTACAGACAGGGCGGAGAATCCCCAATCTTGCGTGATTTTACTCACGGATGGACAGTACCAGATCCTTTTAACCGGTGATGCTGATGTGGAAACAGAAAGAGCTTTTGCTGAAAACCTAGGCAAAATTAATGTGTTACAGGTAGGGCATCATGGTAGTAAAACCTCAACAGGCGAATTTTTACTGTCAAAGACAAAACCGGATATCGCTTTAATTTCAAGTGGACGATGGAATGCGTGGAATTTTCCTCATCCAACCGTGATTGAACGATTAAATCGTTATCAAAGTGCGGTCGAAAATACGGCTATTTCAGGTCATATAAGGCTAAATTTTACTGAAAAAGGTGTTGAAATAGAAAAGACGAGAGGGGATTTTTCACCTTGGTTTGCCCGTGTAATTGGATTATCCCCGAAATAACAGGTACAATGCAGCCAATTTTTATTAAGACAATGTGATGCAAGAACAAACTATGCAAGATAAAGATTTCTCAACCTCGCAAACTTTTAAGCGTTTATGGCCGATGATTTCACCTTTTAAATCAGGTTTATTTGTCGCTGCTGTCGCTCTCGTTTTTAATGCATTGGCTGATTCAGGCCTGATTTATATGCTTAAACCGTTGCTCGATGATGGTTTTGGGAAAGCAGATCATTCCTTCCTAAAACTGATGGCGTTTGTTGTGGTTGGTATGATTATGTTGCGTGGTGTGACTAACTTTATTTCCAGCTATTGTTTGGCTTGGGTATCAGGCAAAGTGGTGATGATTATGCGCCGTCGCTTGTTTAAGCATTTAATGTTTATGCCGGTGAGTTTCTTTGATCGTAATTCTACGGGAAAATTGCTTTCTCGTATTACTTACGATTCAGAAATGATTGCCAATTCTTCATCTAATTCATTAGTGACCATTGTTCGTGAAGGGGCATACCTAATTTCATTGCTTGTGGTGATGTTCTATACCAGTTGGGAATTGACGTTAGTGCTTTTCGTTATTGGACCAATTATTGCGGTGCTTATCCGTGTGGTATCCAAGATTTTCCGTAAGCTCAGTAAAAATATGCAAGATTCCATGGGGGAATTAACTTCTGCGACAGAACAAATGCTAAAAGGGCATAAAGAGGTGCTGTCTTTTGGTGGGCAATTAGTGGAAGAAGAGCGTTTCGATAAAGTCAGTAACGATATGCGTCGTAAAGGCATGAAGATGGTCACTGCAGATGCCATTTCAGATCCTGTTGTGCAAGTGATTGCTTCCTTGGCGTTAGCCGCGGTGCTTTATTTGGCAACCACACCATTAATTGCGGATGATAATTTAACCGCGGGTTCTTTCACTGTCGTCTTTTCTTCCATGTTAGCGATGATGCGCCCATTAAAATCCTTGACGAATGTGAACTCACAATTCCAACGAGGCATGGCGGCTTGTCAGACATTATTTTCGATCTTGGATTTGGAAACAGAGAAAGATAATGGCACGTATAAAGCAGAACCCGCAAAAGGTGATTTAGAATTTAAAAACGTCAGTTTTGCTTATGAGGGTAAAGAAGAGAAAGCCTTAAATAATATCTCTTTCTATGTGCCCGCAGGCAAAACGGTGGCATTAGTGGGGCGTTCAGGTTCGGGCAAATCGACTATTGCCAATTTAGTAACGCGTTTCTACGATATTGATGAAGGTGAGATTTTATTAGATGGGGTAAGAATTCAAGATTATCGTCTATCTAATTTACGTGAGAATTGTTCTGTTGTTTCTCAACAAGTGCATTTATTTAATGATACGATTGCCAATAATATCGCCTATGCGGCAGAAGATAAATACAGCCGTGAGCAAATTATCGAAGCAGCAAAAGCGGCTTATGCTCTAGAGTTTATCGAGAAACTTCCACAAGGTTTTGATACCGTTATTGGTGAGAATGGCGCAAGTCTTTCTGGTGGTCAACGTCAGCGTTTAGCCATTGCTCGTGCGTTATTGCGTAATTCACCTGTCTTAATTTTAGATGAAGCGACTTCTGCTCTCGATACCGAATCTGAACGTGCAATTCAGTCTGCATTAGAAGAACTGAAAAAAGATCGTACAGTATTGGTGATTGCGCATCGTTTATCAACCATTGAAAATGCCGATGAAATCTTAGTCATTGAACACGGTGAAATTAAAGAACGTGGTACACATCAAGATTTATTAGCGCTTGATGGTGCGTATAAACAATTACACAGTATGCAGTTTAGCGGATAAAATAATAAGGGCGAACCAATGTGTTCGCCCAAAATCAATATAGGATAAATGAAATGCCTTTTTGGTACTCTAATTCAAAGCTAGCGTGGTTGCTCCTTCCTTTTTCACTGCTATTTTGGTTGATTAGCCAAATTCGCCGAGCATTATTTTCCCTGAATATCTTATCCGCTTATAAATCTCCGAAACCGGTCATTATTGTCGGCAATCTTTCTGTCGGTGGAAATGGTAAAACCCCTGTCGTTGTCTGGTTAGTTGAAGAGTTACAAAAACAAGGACTACGTGTAGGCGTGATTTCTCGTGGCTATGGTAGCCAATCTAAAACCTATCCTTTACTTGTCACACCTGAAACAGACCCTGTTCAAGGGGGCGATGAACCTGTTTTAATCGCCAAAAGAACAGGTGTGCCTGTGGTGATTTCACCGAATCGTCAACAAGCTATCGAATTACTTTTGAAAACACAGGATTGCGATCTCATTATTTCCGATGATGGATTACAACATTATAAGTTGCAGCGTGATATTGAAATTGTTGTAATGGACGCAGAACGTGCTTTAGGTAACGGCTTTGTTTTGCCTGCAGGCCCTTTGCGTGAATTACCAAGTCGTTTAAAAAATGTGGACTTTGTGATAACCAATGGTGGAAAAAATGCTTATTCTGATGCCATTATGACGTTAGTTCCTCACTATGCGATTAATTTAGTGACGGCAGAAAAACGCTTGCTAAGTGAGTTTACCCAAGGTTCAGCCATTGCGGGAATTGGCAATCCTCAACGTTTTTTCACGATGTTGGAAAATTTAAATATTCGTTTAGCCAATACGAAAGCTTTTCAAGATCATCAACATTTTGAGCCACAATTATTAGAAAAACTCGCTGAAAATCAACCGCTCTTTATGACGGAAAAGGATGCCGTAAAATGCCAAGCGTTTTCCAAAGAGAATTGGTGGTATGTTCCAGTTGATGCGGAGATTGTTGAGGCTGAAAATCAAGGCCAAAAACTTCCACAATTGTGGGAAAAACTTCGTCATTTGGTTTAACTCTATTCGAGTGAAATATGCGTGAGAAACTTAATCCTCGATTATTAGAAGTGATCGCTTGCCCGCGATGTTTGGCAAGATTGAAATACGATCAAGAAAATCAACGGCTCATTTGCCCTTTTGAGCAAGTGGCGTATCCTATTGAACACGGCGAGCCTATTTTGTTGGCAGAAAAAGCCGAAACATTGAAAGAATAAGGAATACTTATGTCATTTACAGTTATTATCCCTGCTCGTTTTGCATCGAGTCGCTTACCGGGTAAACCTTTAGCGGATATTGCCGGTAAACCCATGATTCAACATGTTTTTGAGAAAGCTCAACAATCAGGTGCGAGCCGAGTAATTATTGCCACAGATAACGAACAAGTTGAAAAGGCAGCAAAAGCTTTTGGGGCAGAAGTGTGTATGACATCAGAAGCGCATAATTCTGGTACAGAGCGTTTAGCAGAAGTGGTAACTAAGCTTGGTATTGCTTATGATGAAATTATTGTAAACATCCAAGGGGATGAACCGTTAATCCCCCTGTTATTGTGAGTCAAGTAGCAGAGAATTTAGCGAAATTTAACGTGAATATGGCAACGCTTGCGGTAAAAATTCATGAAGCGGAAGAGTTATTTAATCCAAATGCCGTGAAAGTCGTTACCGATAAAGACGGCTATGTGTTGTATTTTTCCCGTTCAGTAATCCCTTACGATCGTGATCAATTTATGCAATTAGAGGATATCTCAAAGGCACAACTTGCAGATGTGTATCTTCGCCATATTGGTATTTATGCTTACCGTGCGGGCTTTATTAAACAATATGTGCAATGGGCATCAACGCAGTTAGAAAACTTAGAGAAGTTAGAGCAACTTCGTGTATTGTGGTACGGTGAGCGTAT
>CAUGKJ010000052.1 GCA_959600045.1 uncultured Haemophilus sp. | reverse complement strand
GAATACCATGGAAGATTGTTTCATCTTTGAAGGCTTCGATACCAAACATAAAGGAAATCGCGATTAATAAACCACCGGCAACCACCAACGGCAACATGTGCGACACGCCGGTCATCAAATGTTTATAGACACCTTTTTTCTCACCGCTTTCTTCTGATTTCGAAGAAGATTTTGCTGCGCCGCCTTCATAAATTTTCGCTTCTTTAAATGCCTTATCGAATTCCTGTGCGGTTTTCTTTAACGCTAAACCGGTCGAAGTACGATACATCGGTTTTCCTTGGAACTTATCTAACGGCACATCAATATCGGCTGCAACAAAGACTAAATCTGCAGCAGCAACTTCTTCAGGAGTAATTTCATTACCTGCGCCCACTTGACCTCGCGTTTCGACTTTTACCTGCCAACCTTGTTTTTTTGCATAGGTTTCAATAGCTTCAGCAGACATAAAGGTATGCGCAACCCCCGTCGGGCAAGCTGTCACCGCGACAATATTTTTGACGCCAGAAACACCGCCAAATCCAACCGCACTTTGAGCGGGTTGAACATAGTCCACTGCTTGATTGAGTGCATTCGTCAGCGTGACTTCAGGTGAAGCAATCGCCGCATCTTCATTGACTAAAAAGACTTTTTTGCCCACAAGTTCAGCAGAGTTTGGCAAACTAGATCCGAAAACAATCACTAAATCCGCATCTGTCGCTTGTTCAACCACAGTATGATTGGCTTTTTTCGCTGCCATGCACAATGCTTGGCGAAGTAAATAGGCTTTTGCCGCACCAATTTGCGGAGATTGAGTTAAAAACAAATTCATTACATTATCCTTCAATCACAGAAATTTTGACATTCGCCAGAATTGGCTCAAGCAAGGCGATATCGCTCATCCCCACGTTACTTTGCGAAACGGCAAAAGCAGAAACAGCACTCGCAAACGCTAAGGTTTCCGCTTGAGACAAGCCTTTTTCGATACCATAAATTAAGCCAGCCACCATAGAATCGCCTGCGCCTACAGTGCTCACCACATTTTCACATTTAGGTGGTTGAGCTTGAATCACAGCTTGATCGCTCAGCCATAAAGAACCGTTCGCACCCATCGAAATAATGACGTTAGCAATGCCTTCTGCTTTAAGTTTTTTGGCCGCTGCAATAATTTCATCAAGAGAATTTAACGGATGACCAATCCAAGCTTCCAATTCGCGATGATTTGGTTTCACCAACCAAGGGCTAGCTTTTAACCCTGCTGTAAGTGCCGCATTACTGCTATCTAATACGACTTTCACACCAGCTTGATGCAACTGATTAAGCCAATCCGCAAATAATTCAGGACTCACACCCCGCGGTAAACTGCCACATACCGCAACGATGTCAAAGTTCTGACAATACGCTAATGAATCTGCTGTAAATTGCTGCCAAGCTTCTGGAGTGATTTGATAACCTAAGAAATTTAAATCTGTTACATCCGCTTCGGTTTCTGTAATTTTTACATTAATACGGGTTTTGCCTGCAACACGATGGAATTTGTCTTCTAATCCTTGTTTTTTAAATAGTGTTTCGAAATCACCGACGTTATCTTCCCCTAAGAAGCCACCAACGGCCACCTCTACGCCCAAATCTTTTAATACCTTAGCGACATTAATGCCTTTGCCTGCAGGGAAAATACCGAGCGTTTCAACGGTGTTCACTTCGCCGATTTCAATACGAGGCAAACGCCCAACTAAATCATAAGCGGCGTTTAAGGTAATTGTTGCTACTTTTGCCATCACTTACCCCCGACCTTCGCCTAAACCACTTTCAATGACTGCACCAATACCCTCAATCGCTTGCTGAGCTTCTTCACCGCTCGCCACAAAACGTAGGCGGTGACCTTTCACGACACCGAGTGCCACAATTTTCATCAAACTTTTCGCGCTGACTAATTGGGTGTTACGATCTAAGTTTTGTACCGCAACCGACGCATTATATTTTTTCACTTCATTAACAAGCACCGCACTTGGACGAGCGTGCAAACCGTGTTCATTACGAATCATAAATACAGCTTCAATGGCATCGGCTGGTAAGCCCGTGTTTTCTTCGTGGATTTGTGGTGCATGCTCGCTGCTTACTTCAATAGTATCTGGTTCAGTCGGTGGTACGACAGATACGCTTTCGCCAAGCCCACTCGCAATAATCTTACCTAAGGCTTCAATGGCTTGTTTCGCATCATCACCTTCCGCAACAAAACGTAAGCGATGACCTTGAGTCACACCTAATGCCACGATTTTCATTAAACTTTTTGCACTAACTGGTGCGGTTTCTCGAGTAAGATTTTGTACCGTAATTTTGGAGGTGAATTTTTTCACCTCATTGACAAGCACCGCACTTGGGCGAGCATGCAAGCCATGTTCATTACGAACAGTAAAGGTGCCAATCACTGCACCTGTAGCGATTTGGTCTTCAGATTGAGTTGCTGCAACTGGCACTTTACCGCCATTAAGTACGGTCAAAATTTGCTGCGTATTACCACTTAATAAAATATTTTGGACTTCATCATCCAATAAACGCGCTAATGTCTCATTGATTTGATCGTTAACCGCCGAAATCGTCAACACGCCTTTCACCGCTTTGCCATTATGATTAAAAATGGTTTTCGCACGACTGAATGCTAAGGCATTTTTCACATTACCTGATACGGCATCGGTTACCCATAACCCTTTACCAAGCGGCAGAGCAGAATTGGATACCACTTCAGAAACAAAGCTATTTTCAACCGCACTTTGCTGTTGTAATTTACCTGCATTGATGGCGGTAAGGGTGAGCAAACTTTGCGTTTCAATATCTAAACTTAATGTTTCTTCAGCAATGCTAAAAGCATCGCTTTCACCTAACAAAATCGCACGGAATTTTTCAACATTTGTTAATGTCGCTAACTGTGCCGCCGTATCTTCATCACCTAAAACATGCGTTAATTGACGAAGCAAAGCAAGATGCTCATCGGAACGGGCAGCAATACCAATCACAACATAAGCAATATTGCCTTCTCCCCACTCAATACCTTGTGGAAATTGGAAAACTTGTACACCGGTTTTTTTCACCATTGAACGGGTTTCTAATGTACCGTGTGGAATTGCAATCCCATTGCCTAAAAAAGTGGAAGTTTGTTGTTCACGTCCAAGCATACCTTGCAAATAGCCTTGTTCAACATTGCCAGCTTGCTCTAACACGCTTGCAGCCATTTCAATAGCTTGCAGCTTATTTGTTGCCGTAGCATTTAAATGAATGTTGCTTTCCGAAAGTTCTAACATTCTTGCTCCTTCACATTGATGATTTAAAAAAAGAAAAGCTGCTGATGAGGTCTCTCATCAACAGCTCAAATTGATTATTGGCCGGTACAGGCTTTGAGTAGCATTTCGCTACCTTGGGAAATGTAGGCGTCATTTTCACCGCGCTCTTTGCCTTTTTGCAAATCACGCATTGCATCGTAGATCCCTTGCGTCACACTTGGCGAATCCACTTTTTGCCAACAATTTGCACTTAAACGGCTGAAGTTAGTTTGTAATGCTTCTGCATGTAACACACCGCTATAGTAAGCATACACATCAGAATCATGACCACCTGTGTAGAGTTTATCTTGAATTTGCTTGATTGGTACAACAATACGACCGAGATACCAGTCATTCGCACCACTTGCAAAATTATCCACAAAGAAATTTTTTGTTACACGATCTTTATACGTTGCCACAGTGGCTTCATAAGCGGCGGCATAAGATTTTTGGTCGATTTTATCTTTATCTAAATCAATGACCTTTTTGTCTTTACCCATAAACGGAATATAAGAGGTCATATCTGAAATCGAAGAACAACCCGCAAGCATGACTGCAAAAAAGAATATCGAGATTTTTTTAAACATTAAATTTTCCTTATTTATAGGCGGTTAAAACCGCTGTTAATTATACTTAGAATGGGGAGTTAAGCAAGGTAACACCTAGTACTACGCTGATTCTTTGCTCACTCCGCTGTCTTTGACAATCGAAACTAAAATTTGATCAATTTTGAAGTTTTCGGTATCAATGACTTCAAATTTATATTTATCGTATACAACAAAATCGGTTTTTTTCGGAATTTTGCGTAACATATACATCATAAAGCCACTAATAGTCTCGTAATTTTCTGAATCAGGGAAAGATTCAATATCCAAAACGCGCATCACATCTTCAAGCGGCGTTGCCCCATCAATCAACCAAGAGTTTTCATCGCGGCTAACGATTTGCTCTTCTTCGTTAGAAACCAATTCTCCCATCACAATACTCATCACATCGTTCAAGGTAATTAAGCCCATTACAAGCGCATATTCATTGACGATAATCGCAAAATCTTCCCCCGTAGATTTAAATAACTCCAATACTTCATATAACGACAGTGTATCTGGAATAAATAACGCTTTACGCAATAAACGGCTATCCGTTAAATCTACCACTTCTTGTTGAAGATAGAGTGTTAATAAGGTATGTGATTCCACATAACCTAAAATCTTATCCAAACCATTATCACAGATCACTAATTTAGAATGAGAGTCTGCCGATAAGGTATTCAACACTTCCTGACGGGTGAAAGTGCGGTCTAAAAATACGATGTTCTCACGAGTCGTCATGGTTGAAGACACGGTACGCTCTTGCATTTCAAAGATGTTTTCAATCAAATAATGTTCTTGTGTTTTTAGTACGCCCGCTTCGGCACCAGCCTCCACAATCGCCACAATGTCTTCTGGAGTCATGTTATCTTCACGTTTAGTAGGTACACCCATTAAATGGAAGAAGATATTAGAAAGACCATCAAAAAACCATACAATAGGTTTTAAGAAGAAAATAAAGGCTTGCATAATGCCAATAGTCCGTAACGCCACACCTTCAGGATTAATCAATGCAAGACGTTTCGGAATTAAATCGGCTAATAAAACAAATGTTATGGTTACCATGAAAAAGGCAATCCAAGAGGAGGCAGGTTCAACCCATTCAGCCTTGGTGTATTCATGTAAAAAACTCTGTAAGTGAAGACTAATTGTTGCTTCACCAATCACCCCACCAAGTACGGCAACCATATTGAGTCCAATTTGGACCACAGTAATAAAGCGACCTGGCTGCTCCTGTAATTTTAAGACTTTTTCCGCTTGGATATTGCCTTCATTGGCTAACGTTTGTAGTTTAATGCGTCTTGCACCCGCGAGAGAAATCTCGGCTGATGACAAGATTGCACTAATAATAATTAATACGATTAAAATTAAAATCGCTGCAGATAAACTCATAATGTTCTCTTTATTGGTTTTAAAGTGCGGTCAATTTACCGCTGGTTTTTAGGTTAGAAATGTTATTATTAAATTGTTAGGGCACTTTATAACGCCCCATTTGAGATACGCTAATTTTCGCTGTCGAACCAGCCGCGTACAAATTGTACTGAAAGGAAAAGGGTAACTAATAGGAATGCATAGAATACCCAAGATAAAATTGGATGGCTTGGTGTGATATCGTCGCTGATTTCCTTCACCGAAACCGCATTACGATATTCATCAAACATCGTCATACGCCAACCGTAATACTTGATTTGTACTAATTTATTTTCATTACCAAAGGCTTGAACTTGAGCCTGTAAGTTCGCTGAACCAAATTTAAAGTAGAATGGAAAACCCCAACGGGTATCTTCATTACGATACACCATGATTTTGCCATCATCATTTTGTGTATTGATAAAATACACATCGCGCGTTGGACCATCAGCCGGATTCGATTTTGTAATCGGGCCATCTTTATCCACACGTTTCACTTCCACACCGGTTACTCGCGTTACATCATAGTGTGGGAAAACGTAGTCCACCACAGCAAACATAAAGCCGTGAAAAACAAAGACCACTAAAAATAAAAAGTATTTAAAAAACTTACGCATAAAACTCTCTCATTTAAATCGATGATTTATTGTACATTAATTTTAAATAAACGCTCGAAGTTTTGTGTACTAATTTGTGCAAATTCTTCCATAGACAGCCCTTTTAACGCTGCCACATATTCACACACCTCTCGCGTATAGGCAGGCTGGTTCTCTTTACCACGATAAGGCACGGGTGCTAAGTAAGGCGAATCCGTTTCAACTAACAAACGATCTGCCGGTACATAACGAATGGCTTCGCGAATACTTTCCGCATTTTTAAAGGTTATAATGCCTGAACAAGAAATATAAAACCCTAAATCAAGTGCCTTTTTCGCAAAGTCCAAGGTTTCTGTAAAACAATGAATTAATCCACCGCACTTTTCTGCCTGGTGCTCACGCAACATGGCAATGGTATCTTCTGGTGCTGAACGCGTATGAATAATCACGGGTTTATCCACTTCATTAGC
>CAUGKJ010000051.1 GCA_959600045.1 uncultured Haemophilus sp. | reverse complement strand
ACAATATTGTAAAAGAAGTAACATTAAGCGGTTGGGTTCACCGTCGTCGCGATTTAGGCGGTTTAATTTTTATCGATATGCGTGATCGTGATGGTATAGTGCAAGTTTGTTTTGACCCGAAATATCAAGAAGCGTTAACTGCAGCTTCAGGCTTACGTAATGAATTTTGTATTCAAATTAAAGGTGAAGTGATCGCGCGTCCTGACAATCAAATTAATAAAAATATGGCGACAGGCGAAGTGGAAGTGTTAGCAAAAGAATTACGCATCTACAATGCTTCTGATGTTTTACCGTTAGACTTCAACCAAAACAACACTGAAGAACAACGTTTAAAATATCGTTATTTAGATTTACGTCGTCCAGAAATGGCACAACGTTTAAAAACTCGAGCGAAAATCACCAGCTTTGTGCGCCGTTTTATGGATGACAATGGTTTCCTTGATATCGAAACCCCAATGCTTACCAAAGCAACGCCAGAAGGTGCGCGTGACTATTTAGTGCCAAGCCGTGTACATAAAGGCAAATTCTATGCATTGCCGCAGTCACCGCAGCTTTTCAAACAGCTTTTAATGATGTCTGGTTTTGATCGTTATTATCAAATCGTGAAATGTTTCCGTGATGAAGATTTACGTGCAGATCGTCAACCAGAATTTACCCAAATCGATGTGGAAACCTCTTTCTTAACTGCGCCAGAAGTACGTGAGATCATGGAGCGCATGGTGCACGGTTTATGGCAAAACATCATTGGTGTGGATTTAGGTAAATTCCCACAAATGACCTGGCAAGAAGCGATGACTCGTTTTGGTTCAGATAAACCAGATTTGCGTAACCCGCTTGAACTAGTTGATGTGGCAGATATCGTTAAAGACGTTGAATTTAAAGTATTTAATGAGCCAGCAAATAATCCAAACGGCCGTGTGGCAGTCATTCGTGTACCAAATGGTACTGAAATCACTCGTAAACAAATTGATGAATATACACAATTTGTTGGTATTTACGGTGCAAAAGGTTTAGCTTGGGCGAAAGTAAATGACATTAATGCTGGTCTTGAAGGCGTACAAAGCCCGATCGCGAAATTCTTAGATGAAGAGGTATGGAAAGCGTTAGCAGAACGTGTGAAAGCTCAAACTGGCGATATCTTATTCTTCGGTGCAGACAAATGGCAAACCACTACGGATGCAATGGGTGCGTTACGTTTGAAATTAGGTCGTGATCTTGGCTTAACTCGTTTAGATGAGTGGCAACCACTTTGGGTGATCGATTTCCCAATGTTTGAACGTGATGAAGAGGGTAATCTTGCAGCAATGCACCACCCATTCACTTCACCAAAAGATTTTAGTCCTGAGCAATTAGAAGCAGATCCAACAAGTGCGGTAGCAAATGCTTACGATATGGTTATTAATGGCTATGAAGTAGGTGGTGGTTCCGTGCGTATTTTCGATCCGAAAATGCAGCAAACCGTATTCCGCATTCTTGGTATCAATGAACAAGAACAACGTGAAAAATTTGGTTTCTTATTAGATGCATTAAAATTTGGTACACCGCCACATGCAGGTTTAGCTTTCGGTTTAGATCGCTTAACCATGCTTTTAACTGGCACTGAAAATATCCGTGATGTGATTGCATTCCCGAAAACAACGGCAGCAGCTTGTTTAATGACCGAAGCGCCAAGTTTTGCGAATCCGCAGGCGTTAGGTGAGTTAAGTATTGCAGTGACTAAAGCTGAGTAGTTTTTTCAATATTTAAAAATAAAGAAGTGCGGTCAATTTTGGTCGCATTTTTGTGGAGAGTAAATGAAGCAACCTACATCATTAAAAGTAATTGCAGGGATTAATATCCTTGCTTCTGTGATTGGATTTTTATCAGTTTTCTATATTTTATGGGATGGATGGCGAACTTTAGGATATGTAGTTCCTGGAGCTATCCCATATTTAATTTTTGCATTTATAGTTTCTTTCCTTGTATTTTTATCTTCTATTGTAATGCTGGAAGGTAAATCATGGGGAAGAACACTTTATATAGTTATAGGATGTTTGTCTGTTGCCATTGGTTTTATCGATGGCGGATATGCAGATAAAGATGCAATTAGAAGTCTAATTAAATTATGTATTTTGGGATTTTTCCTATATCGTCCAATTATTAATGAATATTTCAAGTCTTCAAAAATAAAAAACGTTCAAAGTAATTAGTTTCACCATTCTTATGGTGCGGTCAAAAATTCAACTGATTTTGACCGCACTTTCTTTTTATTGAAAAAAAATTTTATTCACTTAAAGACATCAGTTTTTTGGTATGAATACTGGCAAAGCTTATTTGTTTTGAAGTTATATTCTGAAATATTGAAATAATTAGATTTTTATTTTTCACTACTGCTTTTAAGTGGATTTTATTTACTTTACTCAAGGATAAAATTCTATTATAAATAAGACCTTTTTCGGTTTATGGTCAATTTATAAGAGAAAATTTTATGAGTGAAGTTTCAACTCCAGTAGAAAAATCAACATGGGCGAGTAAATTCTCTGCCTTAGGTCCTGGAATCGTAATGGCATCAGCGGCTGTCGGTGGTTCACATATTATTGCATCCACCCAAGCGGGGGCAATCTATGGTTGGGAATTAGTGAGTATTGTTATTCTTGCTAACTTATTTAAATATCCTTTCTTCCGTTTCGGTGTTCAATATACCCTAGATACCGGTAATACTTTGTTAGAAGGTTACCGTCAAAAAGGGAAGTTCTACCTTTGGTTATTCCTTGCTTTAAACGTTTTTGCCACAGTAATTAATACTGCTGCAGTGGGATTATTAACAGCCGCAATTTTAACCTTCATTACGCCAATTCCTCTACCAATGCCAGTATTAAGCTCATTAGTGATTCTTGTGACAACTGGCATTTTATTGTTAGGGAAATACCGTCTATTAGATAGCTTATCGAAAATCATCATGATTGCTTTAACGGTAACCACCGTGAGCGCTGTCGTGATTGCTTTTATGCGTAATGGTATCAATGGCGTAGCCACACCTGATTTTGTAGCGCCTTCTCCATGGGAATTAAGTAAATTAGCATTTTTAGTTGCTTTAATGGGCTGGATGCCTGCGCCAATTGAAATCTCTGCAATTAACTCAATGTGGGTGGTGGCGAAACGCCGTTTAACCAAAGTGTCTTATCAAGATGGTTTATTTGACTTCAATGTGGGTTACATCGGCACAGCAATTTTAGCTGTCGTATTCTTAGCCCTTGGCGCATTAGTACAATATGGTTCGCCTGAAACAGTAGAGATGGTGGGCGGAAAATATATCGCACAACTTATCAATATGTATGCAAGTACTATCGGTGAATGGTCTCGCTTATTAATTGCGGTGATTGCGTTTATGTGTATGTTTGGTACAACAATTACGGTAATTGATGGTTATTCGCGTACTAATGTTGAAGCTGTGCGTATTTTGTTTGGTAAACAAGAAAGCTCAGTAAGAGTTTTAAACATTGGCATGATTTTAGCCGCATTGTCTGGTTTAGCGATTATTTTCTACTTTAATAACGCAGTGGGCCCGATGTTGAAATTCGCGATGATTGCTTCATTTGTTTCTGCACCAATTTTTGCTTGGTTGAATTTATCTTTGACTAAGCACGCGAAACACAGTGTAAAAGGTGGCTTATTGTGGTTATCCTTTATTGGTTTATTCTACTTAACAGCCTTTGCTGGATTATTTATCGCCCAACAAGCTGGCTGGTTAAACTAAAATAATTGAGATAATTACCGCACTTTAGTTTTAAAGTGCGGTAATTTTTTTGAAAGTTTTTAGTAGAAAAGGTATGATGCTGCCCATTCTCAATTATGTAGATGACGAGCTTGAAATATAAAAATAATCAATCGGTTCTCGTGGTAATTTATGCGGAAAGCACGCATCGAATTCTGATGCTTCAGCGCCAAGATGATTCCACTTTTTGGCAATCTGTTACGGGTACATTGGAAACCAATGAAACCCTAAGAGAAACAGCAATTCGAGAAGTTTGGGAAGAAATAGGATTAAAAATAGAAGCAAATTCGACCGCACTTTTTGATTGTAAAGAAAGTATAGAATTTGAAATTTTCCCGCATTTCCGCTATAAATACGCACCGAATGTGACTCACTGTCATGAACATTGGTTTTTATTGGCAGTTGAGCAGGAATTTGAGCCGATATTAAGTGAGCATTTGGCGTATCAATGGGTTTCAGCTGAACAAGCGATCCAAATGACGAAATCGCCGAATAATGCCGAGGCCATCAAAAAATATTTGATGAACGGCTTTCCTCTATAGAAGAGGGTATAATTTACAAACGTTTTTAAGATAAGAAGGAAAACAACATGGCAGGCCATAGTAAGTGGGCAAATATTAAACACCGTAAAGCAGCACAAGATGCGCAACGCGGTAAAATTTTTACAAAATTAATTCGTGAATTAGTAACCGCTGCAAAAATTGGTGGCGGTGATGTCGGTGCGAACCCGCGTTTACGTGCAGCAGTAGATAAAGCCTTATCAAGCAACATGACTCGTGACACCATTAACCGTGCGATTGAACGCGGTGTGGGCGGTGGTGATGACACCAATATGGAAACAAGAATTTACGAAGGTTATGGTCCGGGTGGAACTGCTGTGATGGTTGAGTGTCTAAGTGACAACGCAAATCGAACCATTTCACAGGTTCGCCCAAGTTTCACTAAATGTGGTGGTAACTTAGGGACTGAAGGTTCTGTGGGCTATTTATTCAGCAAAAAAGGCTTGATTTTAATTAGCGAAGGTGAAGAAGATGCGTTAATGGAAGCGGCAATTGAAGCCGGTGCGGATGATGTTCAGCCACAAGATGATGGTTCATTCGAAATTTATACTGCGTGGGAAGATTTAGGTTCTGTGCGCGATGCTATCGAAGCAGCAGGATTTAAAATTGATAACGCAGAAGTGACAATGATTCCATCAACAACAGTTGATCTTGATCTTGAAACTGCGCCTAAATTGTTGCGTTTAATTGACATGTTAGAAGACTGTGATGATGTACAAAACGTATATCATAACGGTGAAATTAGTGATGAAGTTGCAGCTCAGCTGTAATTTTAAGGAGATTTAGAATGAAATTAGCTAAAGTATTACCTGCAATGGCCGCTCTTGTTGTTTTATCAGCTTGTGCAAGCGATGCACCAAAAATGGAAAACAAGGCAGAGCAAACTGCAGCACCTACTGTAACGGATAAAACAGTAGTTTATACTTGTAACAAGAAAACTGTAACTGCAGTTTATCAATTCGAAAACCAAGAGCCAACAGCGGCAATGGTAATGGTAGGCAACAAAGTTGTTGCGAAAGATTTTGCTCGTGATGCAGCTCAAAAAGACTTCACTTCATTTACTTCTGGCAAATATGTTTGGAACGTAGACAGTGGTTTAACTTTAGATAAATTCGATTCTGTTGTACCAGTAAATCTTTTAATCAAAGGCAAAAAAGCAGATAAAATTGTTGTGAAAAACTGTGATGTAGATGCAAAAGCAACTGCAAAAGCAAACCAATAATTAACGCTAAAAACGGCCGGCATTGACCGGCCGTTTATTTTTGAGAATTTATGAGTATTATTTTAGGCATTGACCCTGGTTCTCGTGTAACGGGCTATGGTGTGATTAGACAAAATGGTCGCCATTTAGAATATCTCGGCAGTGGAGCAATCCGCACGCAGGTCGAGGATTTACCGACACGATTAAAACGAATTTATGCCGGTGTGACAGAAATCATTACACAATTTCAGCCCGATATGTTTGCCATTGAACAAGTGTTTATGGCTAAAAATGCTGACTCAGCTTTAAAACTGGGACAAGCGCGTGGTACGGCGATAGTGGCGGCTGTGAACCATGATTTACCTGTATTTGAATATGCCGCTCGTTTGGTGAAACAGACTGTCGTAGGGATTGGTTCGGCAGATAAAGTGCAAGTTCAAGATATGGTGACACGAATTTTGAAGCTCTCAGATAAACCACAAGCTGATGCGGCAGATGCTTTAGCCATTGCGATTACCCATGCCCACACCATTCAACATTCTTTGCATATTGCTGGCTCGCTCAAGACGACAGAAACACATGAAAAAATGACCGCACTTTTAAAAACAAGGTATAGCCGAGGTCGATTTAGATTGAAAATTTAACTGGATTAATATCCAGTTTTATTTTATTCTATGCAAAAATTTTTTACATGGAAATCTTATGATCGGTCGTTTAAAAGGCATCTTATTAGAAAAACAACCTCCTGAAATTTTGCTTGATGTACAAGGCGTTGGTTACGAATTATTGTTACCGATGACCAGTTTTTATGATTTACCTGAAATCGGGCAAGAAACTACTTTATTTACCCATCTTGTTGTGCGTGAAGATGCTCATCTTCTTTTTGGATTTGCCCAAAAAACTGACCGCACTTTATTC
>CAUGKJ010000050.1 GCA_959600045.1 uncultured Haemophilus sp. | reverse complement strand
TACGTCGATTAAATGCTTTATCCACCAAGAATGTTTTATCTTTCTCTAACGTATAAATACAATCCACACCTTGTTCTATTCTGCGAGTTGCAGGTACTTCTGTATATTTACCTTGTAATGAGTCATAGCAACGGCTTGGTAAATTTTGGATTTCAATTTGTGAAATATCACCAATATTAAAATAACTGTGTAATGCCGCTTGAGCAGGTTCTTGCCCTAAATGAGTTAAGGTCATTGTGCATTTATCGGTAAATTCCATTTTCATTTTGGCTTCAATCACACCATATTCAGAAAACAGTGAAAATTCTAACCGCACTTTATTCGCTTGCAGATCATAATCACTCAATTGCCACAAACGTAAACGCGCTGTACCGTGTGAAGGCTGTTTAACACCTCCAAACCAAGGTTAACAAATCGTTACACCACCACGAATCGCGACACCTTGTGTAAAAGATTCAATCTCACTTAACCAAAAAATATCCTGCTCTGCCCCTTTAGGCTGCCAATTTAATAACTGCGCCCCTTGTAATGCAATTCGAGCTGAACCTACGGAGTGATTTAAGATTAAAACAGGAATGTCATTGATATGTTCTAACGTTAATTCTGGTGTTAATTGTTGAGTTTGAGCTGTCATATTCGCCTCCTTGTGATAAGGCTATTATATAGAAGAAAGAGAGACTTGAGTTTATTTTTATACCGTGAATATAAAAAAACCGCACATTAAAGTGCGGTTATTTTAATTAAGATTTTAAAGAATTAATTACTCTTCACCCAACAATTTCAACTCACGTTGTCTTACTTGAGATTTTAAGATTTCAGCAAATTCTTCAATCGTGAAAGTACCTAAATCAGCACCTTTACGGGTACGTACAGCCACTTTGCCTTCTGCGATTTCTTTATCACCGCAAACGAGCATATAAGGCACGCGACGTAAGGTATGTTCGCGGATCTTGAAGCCAACTTTTTCATTACGTAAATCAGCTTTAACGCGTAATCCTGCATCAGAAAGTTGTTTCACCACTTTTTGAACGTAGTCTGCTTGGCTATCTGTAATGTTCATCACAATCGCTTGAACTGGCGCTAACCATGCTGGGAAGAAACCCGCATATTCTTCAGTAATGATACCGATGAAACGTTCAATCGAACCTAAAATCGCACGGTGAATCATAACTGGTGTACGACGATCATTGTCTTCTGCCACATAAGACGCATTTAGACGACCTGGTAATGCAAAGTCTAATTGGATGGTACCGCATTGCCATTCACGATCTAAACAGTCACGTAATGCAAACTCAATTTTCGGACCATAGAACGCACCTTCACCCTCTTGAATTTCATATTCAAGACCGTTATGTGCTAATGCTGCGGCAAGACCTGCTTCTGCGCGATCCCACATATCATCAGCACCGATACGTTTTTCAGGACGGGTAGATAATTTCACCTGAATATTTTGGAAACCGAACGTGCTGTAAATGTCGTAAACCATTTTGATACAGCTGGTTACTTCACTTTCAATTTGGTCTTCAGTACAGAAAATGTGTGCATCATCTTGAGTGAAACCACGTACACGCATTAAACCGTGTAAAGAACCCGATGGTTCGTTACGGTGGCAAGAACCGAATTCCGCCATGCGGATTGGTAAATCACGATAAGATTTTAAACCTTGGTTAAAGATTTGAACGTGCCCTGGACAGTTCATTGGTTTAATCGCATATTCACGGTTTTCTGATTGTGTAGTAAACATCAAATCACCGTAGTTTTGCCAGTGACCTGTTTTTTCCCATAACACACGATCCATCATGAACGGACCTTTCACTTCTTGATAATCGTATTCTTTTAATTTTGTACGAACGAAAGTTTCCAATTCACGGAAAATAGTCCAACCATCATTATGCCAGAACACCATACCCGGTGCTTCTTCTTGCATATGATATAAATCTAACGCTTTACCGATTTTACGGTGGTCACGTTTTGCCGCTTCTTCTAAGCGAGTTAAGTATTCTGCTAATTGTTTTTTATCTGCCCAAGCCGTACCGTAGATACGTTGTAACATTTTATTTTTGCTATCACCACGCCAGTACGCACCTGCAACCTTCATTAATTTGAAGTGTTGGCAGAAACGCATATTTGGCACATGTGGCCCACGACACATATCAATGTATTCTTCGTGATGATAAAGCGCAGGCGTTGCGGTACGCTCAATGTTTTCATCTAAGATAGCCATTTTGTATGGCTCACCACGTTTTTCAAAAGTATCTCTTGCTTCTTGCCAGCTTACCGGAGTTTTGATCACGTCATAATTGGTTTTCGCCAATTCAAGCATACGTTTTTCAATCGCATCAATGTCTTCTTGCGTTAAAGAACGGTCTAAATCCACGTCATAATAGAAGCCATTTTCAATCGTTGGACCGATTGCCATTTTGACATCTGGGAATAATTGTTTGATTGCGTGACCAAGCAAGTGAGCGCATGAGTGACGAATAATTTCTAAACCGTCTTCATCTTTTGCTGTAATAATTTCAAGGTTGGCATCTTCATTGATGATGTCACAGGCATCATGACGTACGCCGTTTACACGGCCAGCTATGGTTGCTTTGGCAAGACCGGCTCCGATATCTTGAGCCACTTCTAACACAGAAACTGGACGATCAAATTCACGTTTGGAACCGTCCGGTAAAGTAATAATAGGCATAATTTTTCCTTATACAGTGGTCGCCCATACGAAAGGCAACATGCAAATAATGATTAAAAACAAACCGCACTTTCATTCACTCCCACTATCGAGCAAACCAAGTGCGGCGGAGAATTTTAGCACTTTCCACCACACTTGTTAATATCTCGCTGAATTCTTTCCAATGAGTAAACAATGATTTTCCTAATAGCTACTTTATCTATTCAAAATTTCCGATAAAATGACCGCACTTTTGATAAACACAAATTAAAGGAAACTCTATGAACGTATTAGTATTAAAATCCAGCATCCTTGCAGATAACTCTCAAAGCAATAAATTAGCCGATTACACCATTGAAAAATTAAAAGACCACAACATTGTGGTACGTGATTTAGCGGCGCAACCCCTTCCCCATTTTGATGCAACAGCGGCAACAGCAGTGCGTGGCGAACCTAAAACAGCAGAAGAAAATGCACTTTTAGCGCTATCAGATGAATTAGTCGCTGAATTAAAGGCTGCGGATATCATTGTAATTGGTGCACCAATGTATAACTTAGGTATCCCAACACAACTTAAATCTTATTTTGATTTTATCGCTCGCCCTCGTGTGACTTTCCAATACACCGCAAATGGTCCTGAAGGTTTACTTCAAGGTAAAAAAGCGATTGTATTAGCAAGTTTTGGTGGCATGTATGATGAAAACAACAATGTGACAAATTACTTAAAAGCGATTTTAGGTTTTGTTGGCATTACTGATATTCAATTTGCTTATGCAAAAGGTATTGGATTAGGTGCAGAGGCAATTGAAAAAGCACAACGTTCCGCAAGAAATAAAATTGATGAGATCGTTGCTTCTTTTAATCACTGAATCAACCTCTTCTGTTAAGCCATTTTGAGAGATGCCTCGAAATGGCTTTTTTCTAATCAACTTCCTCTATTTTTAATATCTTTGGTTAAAAATTAAAAAAATATTGTAAAATCACGCCAATTTTTTGATTATTTTCTTGACTTATGCATTATGTACTAGTTTAATAGTGCAAAAGTTCAGAATACAGGATTGATTATGAAAAATACCCCTTTTATTGCGGTGACCTCTCAACCGGTTCCCTATCATGCCGACACCACCGCAATTTTTAATACGCTTTGCAAACAGAACTCAAATTCTCTTCTCCTCGACTCTGCCGAAATTGGTAGTAAAAATAGCTTACAGAGCCTTATTCTAATTAATGCGGCCGTTAAAATTACTTGTTTAGGCAATCAAGTCACTTTTAGAGCACTGAATGCGAACGGAAAACAAGTGTTAAACGAAATTCATCCTGTATTAAGCCAACTCGGTACCGTAAGTGCGGTCAATTTTGAGAATGAATTTTCTGTACAATTTGCGCCGCTCGACAATCAATTAGATGAAGACAGCAAATTACAAGCTGCAACCATTTTTGATGGACTTCGTGTAATTTCTAACCATTATCAACATAGCAGCACACCTGTCTTTTTAGGTGGTTTATTTGCTTATGATTTGGTGGCAAATTTCATTCCAATGCAAGGTGTTGAATTAAAAGATGATGGTATTAACTGCCCTGATTACAGTTTCTATCTCGCAGAAAATTTAATCACCATCGATCACCAAAGCCAACAAGCCACATTAAAAAGCTTTTGTTTTAGCCAAGAAGAACAAGTGGAAGTCGCGAAAACAGCACTTTCTATTGCCCAAAAATTAAGAAATATTGATGGCGTACTTTCTATTAAAGCAGCAAGTGATGAGGTCAATACTAACTTTGAAGATCCTGAATTTATCGGCATTGTAAAAGCATTAAAACATCATATTAATATTGGTGATGTGTTCCAAATCGTGCCATCCCGCCGTTTTTCATTAGCTTGCCCGAATACCCTTGCGAGCTATGCACAATTAAAACATAACAATCCAAGCCCTTATATGTTCTACATGAACGATGAGGATTTCATTTTATTTGGTGCATCACCAGAAAGTGCGTTGAAATATGCGCCGGATAATCGTCAATTAGAAATTTACCCAATTGCAGGTTCTCGCCCGCGTGGGTTTGATGCCCATGGCAATATTGACCCTGAATTGGATGCGCGTTTGGAATTAGAATTACGTCTTGATCATAAAGAGCAAGCTGAACATTTAATGTTAGTGGATTTAGCCCGTAATGATATTGCTCGCGTGTGTCAAAGCGGTACTCGTAAAGTCGCCGAATTAATGCAAGTGGATCGCTATTCGCACATCATGCATTTGGTTTCTCGCGTAGTGGGTAAACTTCGTCCTGAACTTGATGCCTTACACGCTTATCAAGCTTGTATGAATATGGGGACGTTAACTGGTGCGCCTAAAATCAAAGCGATGCAGTTAATTTATCAATTTGAACAGCAAAAACGTCATAGCTACGGTGGTGCGGTCGGTTATCTTACGTCTGACGGTCGTTTTGATACCTGTATCGTGATTCGTTCTGCTTTTGTACAAAATGGCATTGCCCATATTCAAGCCGGCTGTGGCGAAGTATTGGATTCAGATCCACAAATGGAAGCGGATGAAACTCGCCATAAAGCAGCTGCAGTGCTTAAAGCTATCAAACAAATCAATACCCAAGCAAAATAAGGACGATAAATTATGGCTAATATTCTCTTTTTAGATAATTTCGATTCATTCACTTATAACTTAGTGGATCAATTCCGTGTGCTTGGGCATAACGTAAAAATTTATCGTAATGACACCAATTTAGAACAAGTGGTACAAGAGGCATTAAATACACCCGATACAATTCTTGCGCTATCGCCAGGACCAGGTACCCCGGCAGAAGCAGGCATCTTACTCCCGCTCATTGAACGTTTAAAAAATGATGTGCCAATTATCGGGATTTGCTTGGGCCATCAAGCACTTATTCAAGCCTTTGGTGGAGAGGTTGTACATGCAGGCGAAGTATTACATGGTAAAGTATCGCGCATTCAACACGATAACCAAGCTATGTTTAAAGATATTGCCAACCCAATGCCTGTGGCACGTTATCACTCTTTAATGGGTAAAAATCTACCTGACGAATTTATTGTCAATGCCGATTACAATGGTATCGTGATGGCTATTCGTCATAAAACCTTGCCAATCTGTGCTTTCCAATTCCATCCAGAAAGCATTCTTACTGTGCAAGGTTCAAAATTATTACAACAATCTGTGGAATGGTTATTAAACAGAGATTAAGGAAGAAAAATGATTACCGTATATGGATTAAAAGAAGTGCTTGCACCTCGTCGTCAAGATATTGCAGAAGTAATTTATAACTGTTTAAACCTTGGTTTAGACATTCCTCGTGGAAAGCATGCGATTCGTTTTTTATGTTTAGATAAAGAAGATTTCCTTTATCCTATCGATCGTAACGATGATTACACCGTTATTGAGATTAACCTCATGCAAGGCCGTATGGAAGGCACAAAAAAACGTTTAATCAAAATGCTCTTCAGCGAACTCGAATACAAAATTGGGATTAAATCTCACAACGTTGAAATTACGATTAAAGAACAACCTGCGCACTGCTGGGGCTTCCGTGGCATGACTGGCGATGAAGCACGCGATTTAGATTACGATATTTACGTATAAGGGACGAGATTATGCAAACGGCTCAATTATTAGAACAACTTTACAACGGAAAAACACTTAACAAAGAAGAAAGTGCGGTCATTTTTAATGCCATTATGCAAGGCGAACTGAATAACGAACAAATCGCTGCCATGCTGATTGCGTTAAAAGTACGTGGTGCCACCATCGATGAATTAAGTGGTGCGGTATCTGCGTCTTTGCAAAATGCCAAAT
>CAUGKJ010000049.1 GCA_959600045.1 uncultured Haemophilus sp. | reverse complement strand
ACTCTGGTGCTCGCAGCGTAATGTGTATCAAGGTTCTAGGTGGATCGCACCGTCGTTATGCTGCTATTGGTGATATCATCAAAGTTACTGTGAAAGAAGCAATTCCACGCGGTAAAGTTAAAAAAGGTGATGTATTAAAAGCAGTTGTTGTGCGCACCAAGAAGGGTGTTCGTCGCCCAGACGGATCAGTCATTCGCTTCGATGGTAACGCTTGTGTAATTTTAAACAATAACACAGAGCAACCAATCGGTACTCGTATTTTTGGACCGGTGACTCGTGAACTTCGTTCTGAGAAATTCATGAAGATCATTTCTTTGGCACCAGAAGTACTGTAAGGAGAAGTGAGAAATGGCTGCAAAAATTCGTCAAAACGATGAAGTAATCGTACTTGCCGGTAAAGACAAAGGCAAGCGTGGCAAGGTAACTAAAGTGTTACCAAACGGTAAAGTGTTTGTTGAAGGTATCAACATCATCACTAAACATGAAAAACCAGTTCCTGCTTTAGGACAAGCTGGTGGTTTAGTGAAAAAAGAAGCAGCTATCGATGCTTCTAACGTTGCGATTTTCAATCCAAAAACAAACAAAGCTGACCGTGTAGGTTTTAGATTCGAAGACGGCAAAAAAGTACGTTTCTTCAAATCTAACAATGAAATTATCTAACAAACTGGAGTAATGCGATGGCGAAACTGCATGATTACTACAGAGATCAAGTAGTAAACGAGTTAAAAAATAAATTCGGCTACAAATCTGTCATGCAAGTCCCACGAATCGAAAAGATTACCCTGAATATGGGTGTGGGTGAAGCATTGACCGATAAGAAATTGCTAGACAACGCAGTAGCGGACTTAGCAGCAATTAGCGGTCAAAAACCTTTAGTAACTAAAGCTCGTAAATCTGTTGCTGGCTTTAAAATCCGTCAGGGATATCCAATCGGTTGTAAAGTAACACTACGCGGTGAGCGTATGTGGGAGTTCTTTGAACGTTTAATTACAATTGCTGTTCCACGTATTCGTGACTTCCGCGGTTTAAGCGCGAAATCATTTGATGGTCGTGGTAACTACAGCATGGGTGTGCGTGAACAAATCATCTTCCCTGAAATCGATTACGATAAAGTAGATCGTGTACGTGGTTTAGATATCACTATCACAACTACTGCTAAGAATGATGAAGAAGGTCAAGCACTACTTGCTGCCTTTAATTTCCCATTCCGTAAATAAGGCAGGTTATAATGGCAAAACAATCAATGAAAGCACGCGATGTAAAACGCGTTAAATTGGCTGAAAAATTCTTCGCTAAACGTGCAGAATTAAAGAAAATCATTTCTGATGTCAATGCCTCTGACGAAGATCGTTGGAACGCAGTGTTGAAGTTACAAACTTTACCACGTGATTCTAGCCCTAGTCGTCAACGTAACCGTTGCCGCCAAACTGGACGTCCTCACGGCGTTTTACGTAAGTTTGGTTTAAGCCGTATTAAGGTTCGTGAAGCTGCTATGCGCGGTGAGATCCCTGGCCTTAAAAAAGCGAGCTGGTAATATACCACTTTATTTTGGAATCGGAGAAAAAGTACAATGAGTATGCAAGATCCAATCGCAGATATGTTGACTCGTATTCGTAACGGTCAAGCTGCGAACAAAGTTGCAATCAATATGCCTTCTTCCAAGCTAAAAGTGGCAATTGCCAACGTATTAGCTGCTGAAGGTTATATCGAAAGCGTTAAAGTTTTAGAAGGTGCAAAACCTGAATTGGAAATTACTTTAAAATATTTCCAAGGCAAACCGGTTGTAGAAAGCATCCAACGTGTAAGCCGTCCAGGTCTTCGTATTTACAAACGTAAAGACGAATTACCAAAAGTTATGGGTGGTTTAGGTGTTGCTGTAATTTCTACATCTAAAGGTGTTATGACTGACCGTGCAGCTCGTCAAGCGGGCTTAGGCGGTGAGATCATCTGTTACGTAGCTTAATAGAGAGGTAGGAAAATGTCTCGTGTTGCAAAGGCACCTGTTAATATTCCTGCCGGCGTTGAAGTTAAACTCGACGGTCAGCTATTAACAGTAAAAGGTAAAAATGGCGAGTTATCTCGCACAATTCATCACTCAGTTGAAGTTAAACAAGATAATGGTCAATTTACTTTCACTCCACGTGAAGGTTTTGTTGAAGCGAATGCTCAATCGGGTACAGCTCGTGCATTAGTTAATGCAATGGTTATCGGTGTTACTGAAGGCTTCACTAAGAAATTACAACTAGTGGGTGTTGGTTACAGAGCTCAAATTAAAGGCAACGCAGTTGCATTAAGTTTAGGTTTCTCTCACCCTGTGGAGCACACTTTACCAGCAGGTATTACTGCAGAATGCCCTTCACAAACGGAAATCGTTTTAAAAGGTGCAGACAAGCAGTTAATTGGTCAAGTTGCAGCAGATATTCGCGCTTATCGCCGTCCTGAGCCTTATAAAGGTAAAGGTGTACGTTACTCTGATGAAGTAGTACGTATGAAAGAGGCTAAGAAGAAATAATTAAGGTAACACTATGGATAAGAAATCAGCTCGTATCCGTCGTGCAGCTCGTGCACGTCATATGATGAGAGAGCAAGGTGTAACTCGTCTAGTTATTCACCGTACTCCGCGTCATATCTACGCACAAGTTATTGCACCAAACGGTTCAGAAGTGCTTGCCGCTGCTTCAACTGTTGAAAAAGCAATTCGTGAGCAAGTTAAATATACCGGTAATAAAGATGCCGCAGCAGTAGTAGGTAAACTTGTTGCTGAGCGCGCATTAGCAAAAGGCGTTAAAGACGTTGCTTTTGACCGTTCCGGTTTTAAATATCATGGTCGTGTCCAAACTTTAGCGGACGCTGCACGTGAAGCTGGTCTACAGTTCTAATGAGGTAAATTGAGATGTCAAACATCGAAAAACAAGCTGGTGAACTGCAAGAGAAGCTAATCGCAGTAAACCGTGTATCAAAAACTGTAAAAGGTGGTCGTATTATGAGCTTTACTGCTTTAACAGTAGTAGGCGATGGTAACGGTCGCGTAGGTTTTGGTTATGGTAAAGCTCGCGAAGTTCCAGCAGCGATCCAAAAAGCGATGGAAAAAGCACGTCGCAATATGATTAATGTCGCTTTAAACGAAGGTACATTACAACACCCAGTTAAAGGTGTTCACACTGGTTCTCGCGTATTTATGCAACCAGCTAGCGAAGGTACAGGTATCATCGCTGGTGGTGCAATGCGTTCAGTGTTAGAAGTTGCTGGTGTACGTAACGTTCTTTCTAAAGCGTATGGTTCAACCAACCCAATCAACGTTGTTCGTGCAACTATTGATGCATTAGCAAATATGAAATCACCAGAAATGGTTGCTGCTAAACGTGGCAAAACCGTTGATGAAATTTTGGGGTAATTGATAATGGCTAAAACTATTAAAGTAACTCAAGTTCGTAGCTCAATTGCTCGTTTACCGAAGCACAAAGCTACCTTGCGTGGTCTTGGTCTTCGCCATATGCACCATACTGTTGAGTTAATCGATACTCCGGCAGTACGTGGTATGATTAACCAAGTTTCATACATGGTTAAAGTGGAGGAGTAAGAGAATGCGTTTAAATACTCTATCTCCGGCTGAAGGTGCTAAGCACAGCGCAAAACGCCTTGGTCGTGGTATTGGTTCAGGTTTAGGAAAAACTGGTGGTCGTGGTCATAAAGGTCAAAAATCTCGTACTGGCGGCGGTGTTCGTCGTGGTTTTGAGGGTGGCCAAATGCCATTATACCGTCGTTTACCAAAATTTGGTTTCACTTCAATGAAATCAGCTGTAACTGCTGAAGTTCGTTTAAACGAATTAACAAAAGTTGAAGGAAATGTTGTCACTTTAGAAGCATTAAAAGCTGCAAACATTTTAACTAAAGATATTCAATTCGCTAAAGTTATCTTAGCTGGTGAAGTGAAATCTGCAGTTACTGTACGTGGTTTACGTGTAACTAAAGGTGCAAAAGCAGCAATCGAAGCTGCTGGCGGTTCAGTTGAGGAATAATTAGCAAATGGCTAAACAACCAGGTTATCAAAGCAGAAGTACTAATAGTGGTACTGGTGAACTAAAAAGCAGATTGCTTTTTGTATTAGGTGCACTTATCGTTTATCGTATTGGTTCTTTTATTCCGCTTCCTGGTATTGATGCCGCCGTGCTAGCTCAATTAGTTGAACAACAAAAAGGCACCATCATTGATATGTTAAACATGTTCTCTGGTGGTGCATTGAGCCGAGCATCAATTTTAGCATTAGGTATTATGCCGTATATCTCGGCATCTATCGTGATGCAATTGCTTGCGACGGTTTCCCCTGCCTTAGCAGAATTGAAAAAAGAAGGCGCAGCAGGACAAAGAAAAATCACCAAGTATACTCGTTATGCAACGGTGGTTTTTGCTACTATCCAAGCTATCGCAATTTCTACCGGTTTACCGAATATGTTGCCACAGTTAGTGCCAAATATCGGTTTTACTTTTTACTTCACTGCAGTAGTGAGTCTTGTAACCGGAACCATGTTCTTAATGTGGTTAGGTGAGCAAATTACTGAAAGAGGTATTGGTAACGGTATCTCAATTCTTGTTTTTGGTGGTATTGTTGCAGGATTGCCGCATGCAATCATCGAAACAGTTGAGCAAGCTCGTCAAGGACAAATGCATCCTTTAGTTCTTCTACTAATCGCTGCTATTGTTTTTGCAGTAACTTATTTTGTTGTCTTCGTAGAACGTGGACAACGTAGAATTCGTGTTGAATATGCTAAGCGTCAACAAGGACGTCAAATTTTAGGTGGTCATTCAACTCACTTACCATTAAAAGTTAATATGGCAAACGTAATGCCAGCAATTTTTGCTTCAAGCATTATTTTATTCCCAGCTACATTGACACAATGGTTTGGTCAGAATGATAAGTTTGAGTGGTTAAATGACTTATCAATGTTGTTGAATCCTGGACAACCTTTATATCTTCTTGTTTATGCGGTAGCGATTATTTTCTTCAGTTTCTTCTATACTGCAATGCAATATAATCCACGTGATACAGCAGATAATCTAAAAAAATCTGGTGCATTTATCCCAGGAATTAGACCAGGTGAACAAACATCACGTTACATTGATAAAGTGATGACTCGCTTAACATTAATTGGCGGTCTTTATGTAACGTTCGTATGTTTAGTCCCTTATATTATGACATCAGCATGGGATGTTAAATTCTACTTCGGTGGTACTTCCTTATTAATCGTTGTTGTTGTAATTATGGATTTTATCGTGCAAGTTCAGAGTCACTTAATGTCGTCTCAATATGAATCTGCGTTAAAAAAAGCAAACCTTAAAGGTTTTGGACAGTAATTGTTCATTTAAGTAAAAAGGATAAGCAATGAAAGTTCGTGCTTCCGTTAAGAAGATGTGTCGTAACTGTAAAATTGTTAAACGTGAAGGTGTTGTTCGCGTATTATGCAGCGACCCTAAACATAAACAACGTCAAGGTTAATTAACATTTCTTCTTGCAAAGAACCAGTTGAGTAGTTATACTACTCAACTCATTTATGTCCTTGGTATTCTGTTTGAGTATCCTGAAAACGGGCTTTTCAAGATCAGAATACCAAATTAGTTAAAATAATAGGAGTGCATAGTGGCCCGTATAGCAGGCATTAACATTCCTGATCACAAACACGCTGTAATCGCTTTAACTGCAATTTACGGTATCGGTAAAACTCGTTCTAAAAGCATTTGTGCTGCGGCGGGTATTGCTGAAGATGTTAAGATCAGCGAATTGTCTGAAGAGCAGATTGACAAACTGCGTGACGAAGTTGGTAAATTTACCGTTGAAGGTGACTTACGTCGTGAAGTAACACTAAACATCAAACGTCTTTTAGACTTAGGTTGTTACCGTGGTTTACGTCATCGTCGTAGTTTACCGGTACGTGGTCAACGTACTAAAACTAATGCGCGTACCCGTAAGGGTCCACGTAAGCCGATCAAAAAATAGTCGGGGTAAATAAAGAATGGCTAAAACACCAGTTCGTGCACGTAAACGTGTAAAAAAACAAGTTGTAGATGGCGTAGCACACATTCACGCATCTTTCAATAATACAATCGTTACCATTACTGACCGTCAAGGTAATGCTTTAGCTTGGGCTACAGCAGGTGGTTCAGGTTTCCGTGGTTCTCGTAAATCTACCCCGTTCGCTGCACAAGTTGCTGCAGAACGTTGTGCTGAAATCGTTAAAGAATTCGGCTTAAAGAACTTGGAAGTTATGGTTAAAGGTCCGGGTCCGGGTCGTGAATCAACAATCCGTGCATTAAATGCAGCGGGTTTCCGTATCACGAACATCACTGATGTGACTCCGATTCCTCATAACGGTTGTCGTCCACCGAAAAAACGTCGTGTTTAATGGCGTAATAGGATAGTTGGAGAAAGAAAATGGCAAGATATTTGGGCCCTAAACTCAAGCTCAGCCGTCGTGAAGGCACTGATTTATTCCTTAAATCAGGTGTGCGTGCGATTGATTCAAAATGTAAAATTGATACAGCACCAGGTCAACACGGTGCTCGTAAACCGCGTTTGTCTGACT
>CAUGKJ010000048.1 GCA_959600045.1 uncultured Haemophilus sp. | reverse complement strand
ATTTGTGGTTGAACAGCCATTTTCAAAATTCAATACACGAACATCACCGCCGTTCGCCCACACTTCTTTGCTGCCTGCAATCTCTTCAGGTTTGTAATCGCCACCTTTTACTAATAAATCCGGTAAAATCTCACCGATTAAACGTTGTGGCGTATCTTCATCAAAAGAAACCACCCAATCCACTGATGCTAAACCAGCCAATACTGCCATACGTGCATTCAGATTGTTAATTGGACGACTTTCACCTTTTAAGCGTTTGACTGAATCATCCGTATTTACGGCAACAATTAAACGGTCACCAAGTTTGCGAGCATTTTCTAAATAAGACACATGGCCAGGGTGAAGAATGTCGAAACAACCATTTGTCATCACAATTTTCTCACCACGTGCTTTAGCATGATCTACGGCAATTTTTAATTGGCTTTCTGACATAATACCGAAGCCGGTTTCTGAACGTCCATGGATCGCATTCTCTAATTCCACAGTAGAAACCGTTGATGTACCTAATTTGCCGACCACAATACCTGCCGCCACATTAGCTAAATAGCAAGATTCTTCAAAAGAACGACCATCTGCAAGTGCAGTTGCTAAGACACTGATTACCGTATCGCCAGCCCCTGTTACATCAAACACTTCTTTGGCAACGGTTGGTAAATGGAACGGCTCTTGATTTGGACGAAGTAATGTCATGCCTTTTTCAGAGCGCGTCACTAAAAGTGCGGTCAATTCGATGTCTGAAATTAATTTTAAGCCTTTCTCAATGATTTCTTCTTCAGAATCACACTTACCCACCACCGCTTCAAACTCTGACATATTTGGCGTCAGTAAAGTCGCACCACGATAACGCTCAAAATCTGTGCCTTTTGGATCGATCAAGACTGGTACGTTTGCTTTGCGTGCAATTTGAATCATTTTTTGCACATCTTTTAACGTGCCTTTACCATAATCAGAAAGCACTAACGCACCAAAGTTTTTCACTTCCGATTCTAATTTCGCAAGCAACTCATGACATTCCACATTTTGGAAATCTTCTTCAAAATCCAAACGAAGTAATTGTTGGTGACGAGACAAAATACGTAATTTCGTAATGGTTGGGTGAGTATCCAATGCCACAAAATTACAATCAATTTTTTGATGTTGTAATAAATTGGTTAAGGCTGTACCTGTTTCATCTTGACCAATTAAACCTAAAATTTGCACAGGTACATTAAGAGAAGCAATATTCATTGCCACGTTTGCTGCACCACCTGCACGCTCTTCATTATCTTGTACGCGAACCACAGGAACCGGTGCTTCCGGTGAAATACGATTAGTCGCACCAAACCAGTAACGGTCAAGCATCACATCGCCTAACACTAGTACTTTTGCTTGATTAAAATTGGCAGAATATTGAGCCATTTTGAAATCTCTCTGTTGGAATAATAAAAATTTGGTTCAATTTTACCACAACTCAAATTTGCGATAAACTACACGCCGAACTAACCAGAAAAGAATTATGAAAAACGAAAAACTCCCTCAATTTCAACCGCACTTTCTTGCCCCTAAATACTGGGGATTTTGGCTTGGTGTGGCGATTTGGCGAAGCCTTTTGTTACTTCCCTATCCAATTCTACGCCACATCGGCAATGGCTTAGGCTGGCTTTTCTCAAAATTAAAAGTGGGAAAACGCCGTGCCGCTATCGCACGCCGAAACCTTGAGCTCTGTTTCCCTGAAATGCCCGAGCAAGAACGTGAAGCCATTTTGCAAGAAAACTTGCGTGCCGTAGGGATGGCGATTATTGAAACCGGCATGGCATGGTTTTGGTCTGATGCTCGCATAAAAAAATGGTCAAAAGTTGAAGGGTTAAATTATTTAAAAGAAAACGCCCAAGACGGCATTATCTTTGTGGGTGTCCATTTCCTTACCCTTGAATTAGGCGCGCGTATTGTGGGCTTACATCATCCTGGCGTTGGCGTTTATCGTCCAAATGACAATCCTGTATTGGATTGGTTACAAATTAAAGGTCGCTTACGTTCAAATAAAGATATGCTGAACCGAAAAGATCTACGTGGCATGCTCAAAGCCTTGCGCAAAGGTGAAACCATTTGGTATGCGCCCGATCATGATTACGGCAGAAAAAATGCGGTCTTCGTGCCTTTCTTCGCTGTTCAAGAAGCCGCAACCACGACAGGCAGTTATTATCTGCTTAAATCCGCGCCAAATTGTAAAGTCGTGCCTTTTGCCCCATTGCGTAATAAAGACGGTTCAGGCTATACGGTCAGCATTTCTCCACCGGTGGATTTTTCCGATCTTTCAGATGAAATAGCAATCGCTACAAGAATGAATAAAGTCGTAGAAAAAGAAATCTTAAAAGGTGTGGAACAATACATGTGGCTACACCGCCGATTTAAAACGCGTCCAACTGAAGACGAGCCGAGTTTATATTCATAAGTGCGGTTGATTTTTCAGCTGTTTTTGAATACTAAAACAACATATCAAAAAATAAGGAAAATTTTCCTTATTTTTTTCTTGATCTTTATATAATTAAATATATAATGAGCATCGTTTTAGATAGTAAACTTGTTTTATTACAAACACACTACTGGCTAGTGCATTCCCCCACTCCTTTTGCACTAGCCATTTTTTTTTAAATCCCTTACCATATCTCACCTTTTTTCTTTTTCTTAAAAAATAATGAATAATCTAGAACTTGAACGTTTACTAAACGAAAAACTTAGCACAGACAGAATTAACGATTACGCACCTAACGGTTTACAAGTAGAAGGCAAAGCAGAGATCAAAAAGATCATCACGGGCGTCACCGCGAGCCAAGCACTAATTGATTATGCCGTTGCACAACAAGCTGATGCGGTACTTGTCCACCACGGCTATTTGTGGAAAAGTGAAAATCCTTGTATTCGCGGCATGAAAGGCAAACGTATTAAAACGTTGCTTGTAAATGACATCAATTTATATGGCTATCATTTACCCTTAGATGTTCACCCTGAATTAGGTAACAATGCTAAACTTGCTCAGTTATTAGATATTGACGATCTTCAACCTTTAGAAAATAGCTCAACCAGCATTCCTGTTTGGGGGACGTTAAAAGATCCTGTTACCGCTGAAGAGTTTGCAAAACGTATTGAACAAGTGCTTCACCGTAAACCGTTAATTTGCACGGAAAACGGACCGCACTTAATTCGTAAAATTGGCATTTGTACCGGTGGCGGACAAGGCTATATTGATTTAGCGGCAGCACAAGGTTGTGATGCCTTTATTACCGGCGAGGTTTCGGAGCAAACAATTCACTCTGCTCGTGAGCAAGGCATTCATTTCTTTGCGGCTGGTCACCATGCAACAGAACGCTACGGCATTAAGGCATTAGGTGCATGGCTAGCGGCTGAATATGGTTTGGATGTAGAATTTAAAGATATTGATAATCCCGCCTAACTGGTACAAAGTGTGATTGATTGCCGAAAGCACACAAAACAAGTATAATCTCGTCGATTTTTTTAACTCAAACATAGGAAAAAATATGGGTTTCTTAACTGGTAAACGTATTTTAGTGACAGGTCTTGCAAGCAACCGTTCTATTGCTTACGGGATCGCAAAAGCAATGAAAGAACAAGGTGCTGAACTTGCTTTCACTTATTTAAACGATAAATTACAACCACGCGTAGAAGAATTTGCAAAAGAATTTGGTTCTGACATCGTCCTTCCTTTAGACGTAGCGACCGATGAAAGCATCCAAAACTGCTTTGCAGAATTAAGCAAACGTTGGGAAAAATTTGATGGTTTCGTACACGCTATCGCATTCGCACCAGGCGATCAATTAGATGGTGATTACGTAAACGCAGCAACTCGTGAAGGCTACCGTATCGCTCACGACATCAGTGCATTCAGCTTTGTTGCTATGGCACAAGCGGCACGTCCTTACTTAAATCCAAATGCAGCGTTATTAACCCTTTCTTACTTAGGTGCAGAGCGCGCAATTCCTAACTACAACGTGATGTGTTTAGCGAAAGCATCTCTTGAAGCAGGTATTCGTGTGAATGCAATTTCTGCAGGTCCAATCCGTACCTTAGCGGCATCAGGTATTAAAAACTTCAAGAAAATGCTTGCTACCTTCGAGAAAACCGCAGCATTACGCCGTACAGTTACTATCGAAGATGTGGGTAACTCTGCAGCATTCTTATGCTCTGATTTAGCATCTGGTATTACTGGTGAAATCGTTCACGTAGATGCAGGTTTCAGCATCACTGCAATGGGCGAATTAGGCGAAGAATAATTTTTCGTACAATCTATTTTTAGGCAGGCTTTTCGGTCTGCCTTTTCTCTTTTTTTAATATAACTATGTTCCAAGATAATCCATTACTCGCACAACTTAAGCAACAAATCCACGATAGCAAAGAACACGTTGAAGGCGTGGTAAAAAGTACTGATAAAGCTTATGGTTTTTTAGAGTGCGATAAAAAAAGCTACTTTATTGCCCCACCTGCAATGAAAAAAGTAATGCACGGTGACAAAATCAAAGCCACCATTGAAAAGCAAGGCGATAAAGAGCAAGCTGAACCTGAAGAATTAATTGAGCCAATGCTCACGCGCTTTATTGCCAAAGTGCGGTTCAATAAAGACAAGAAATTGCAAGTTTTGGTTGATCATCCAAGCATCAACCAACCCATTGGGGCACAGCAAGCTAAATCCGTCAAAGAAGAATTACAAGAAGGCGACTGGGTCGTAGCAAATTTGAAAACGCACCCATTACGTGATGAGCGCTTTTTCTATGCCACCATCAATCAATTTATCTGCCGTGCTGATGATGAATTAGTCCCTTGGTGGGTCACATTAGCACGTCATGAGCAATCTCGTCATCCTGTGCAAGGTGCAGAAAGTTATGAAATGTTAGATCAACAAACCCGTGAAGATCTGACCGCACTTCATTTTGTCACCATTGACTCTGAAAGCACACAGGATATGGACGATGCCCTTTACATCGAACCTATCGAGCAAGATGGTATGCAAACAGGCTGGCGATTAGTCGTTGCCATTGCCGATCCTACGGCTTACATTGCATTAGATTCACAAATTGAAAAAGATGCGAAACAGCGTTGTTTTACCAATTATTTGCCAGGCTTCAACATCCCAATGTTGCCACGTGAATTGTCTGATGAATTATGCTCATTAATGGCAAATAAAACTCGTCCTGCGTTAGTTTGTTACATTGAAACGGATCTTGCTGGTAACATCACGACTAAACCGCATTTTGTATCGGCTTATATACAATCTAAAGCAAAATTAGCCTATAACAAGATTTCAGATTATTTAGAACAAGTACCGGATGCATGGCAACCGGAAACACCTGAAATTGCCCAACAAATTGATTGGTTACATCAATTTACTCAAGCGCGTATTCAATGGCGTAAAACGCATTCTCTTTTATTTAAAGAGAAACCTGACTACTCCTTTATTCTCGCTGAAAATGGCAAAGTGCAAGAAATTAAAGCGGAATATCGTCGTATTGCAAATCAAATCGTGGAAGAATCGATGATTATTGCCAATATCTGTGCGGCTCAATTCTTAGCTGAGCATGCACAAACCGGTATTTTCAATACACACACGGGCTTTGATAAGAAATTCTTAGAAAATGCGCATAATTTCTTAATGGCAAATTTAGCTAATGAAGAAAATCAAGCCGAGCTTGCAGAGCGTTATTCGGTGGAAAATTTGGCAACCTTAAAAGGTTATTGCCAAATGCGTCATGATATTGAACCGATTGAAGGTGACTATTTAGAATTCCGTTTACGTCGTTATTTAACCTTTGCGGAGTTTAAATCCGAACTCGCTCCACATTTTGGGCTTGGATTAGAAGGTTATGCGACCTGGACATCACCTATCCGTAAATATTCCGATATGGTGAACCATCGTTTAATTAAAGCCGTGCTCACACAGCAAGCTTGTGAAAAACCACAAGATGAAGTCCTTGCTCGCTTACAAGAAGCCCGTCGTCAAAATCGCTTGGTTGAGCGTGATATTGCCGATTGGCTATATTGTCGCTACCTTGCTGATAAAGTAGCTGAAAATGTGGAATTTGATGCAGAAGTACAAGATGTGATGCGTGGTGGTTTACGTGTTCAATTATTAGAAAATGGCGCATCTATGTTCGTACCAGCTTCTACATTGCATCCAAATAAAGATGAAATGCAAGTGAATGCTGATGAATTAGCACTGTATATTCAAGGGGAACGCCGTTACAAAATCGGTGATTTGGTGAAAGTGAAACTCACCGAAGTTCGAGAAGAAACTCGTAGTATTATCGGCCAATTAATCATTTAATGACTACTTTCCTTCTAACACTAGAAATACCGCTCGTTACATAACGGACGGTATTTTTTTATAGAGCTAAAATTGTGGAAATTTTTTCTACGTTGATAGTATCAAATAAAAAGATTTTTAGGGTAGATTGAAGATGAGCAATATAGAAATGAGTTATTGATATAATATCCCCGCCTTGACGGCGGGGATAAAATAGATATTTAGGTAGAATTACATTTTAGGAATTTCTACGCCCGATGAAAGCACGTCTTGAATATCGGATTTTAAGACATCTGCTTT
>CAUGKJ010000047.1 GCA_959600045.1 uncultured Haemophilus sp. | reverse complement strand
TCCGCAAGTGGTGCAAGGAAAAGTGAGCCGGCAGTCATACCAAACAAGCCGGCACTTAATAAATAACCCAACTCAATCCCCGTGAGGCCAAATTCGCCACGAATGGCTGTTGCAGTAAAGGCCAGGGCTAATACATCAAAGCCATCAAGTAAATTCATGATGGCAGCCATCACCACAATCATCCATTGATAAGCCCCCATTGGGCTTTGTTCTATTTTGGCTCTAAGAGAAAGGGTTTCAGTCATTTTATTTCCTTAAGTTAAGCAAACTGGCGAGAGCTTGCGAGAGATTGAAGTTTACGCAAAATCATGCTGAGTACCACGCCATAAGCGGGAACAAACAAGACAATGCCGACAAATAATTTAAATAAGTAATCGACAAATCCAAGGCTGAACCAATGTTCCGCCATAAATGGATCGCTACTTTGATAGAATGCTACGCCAAAGAACATGAAAGTGTCGGCAAGAGAGCCAAATGTCATGGAGCTGCTCGGGGCAATCCACCACGTTTTTAGTTGGCGTAGGTGGTTGAATACTAACACATCTAATAATTGTCCGAAAACATAAGCACAGAAGCTGGCGAACGCAATACGGAAAACAAACATATTAAATTCACTTAATGCACTTAAGCCTTGATATTGTCCATTAGAGAAAACAACTGAAACAATATAACTCACGATAAGTGCTGGAATCATTACGATAAAGATGATCCAACGAGCTTCTTTTGCCCCAAATACACGTACCGTTAAATCGGTGGCTAAGAAAATGAATGGGAAAGTGAGTGTGCCCCATGTGCTGTGGAATGAGAAATCATCAGCAAAACCAAGTGCGGTCAATTTTAAATTGATTTCAAATGGAATTTGAACGAAATAGTTACTGGCTGTGATGATGAAGATGTGAAATAAGCTTAATAAAATTAAAGCAAAACGTTTTTGTTGATCATTGAAGATCGGAGTATTAATTTTCATTTTAAGACCTTTTTAGTTGGTTAATCGGGGGTAGGGAACCCGAAATGAGAAATAAATCCGCCAAATTGGCGAGCCGTGAATAATACTAGAATTTATTGGGATTGCAAGAAAGTGCGGTCAAAAATCTAGGCATTTTATTTGTTTTAGTTTGATTTTAATAACAGTGATAAGAATTTTCATTTACACTAAAATGATATTGTACTAGAATTCTCAGGCATTTTTATTTCACATATGCCTGGGGAGCATTCAATGTATAAAACCAATCATTTAAAAACAACATCATTCTTCGCATTAAGCACGTTAACCATCGCGCTTTTTTCAAGCTATTCTTATGGCGAAGAGAAACTTGAGGAAATTAAAGTTACAGCAGAAAATCAGGTAAAACAATCACTTGGTTCTTCTCTTGTGACTGCAAAAGATTTAGAGAAACGCCCAGCGACAAATGATATTTCTGAAGTATTACGCACTATGCCAGGTGTTAATTTAACGGGTAACTCATCCACAGGACAACGTGGAAATAAACGTCAAATTGATATTCGTGGCATGGGACCAGAAAATACATTGATTTTAGTGGATGGTAAACCAGTCACCTCTCGTAATGCAGAACGTTATGGTGTGCGTGGTGAACGTAATTCTCGTGGCGACAGCAACTGGGTGCCGGTTGAAGCGATTGAAAAAATTGAAGTATTACGTGGTCCTTCAGCAGCACGTTATGGTTCAGGTGCAATGGGTGGGGTGGTGAATATTATCACTAAACCTGTTACCAATGATTTACACGGTAGCTTAAGCTATTACACCAATCAACCAGAAGACAGCGATGAAGGCGCAACAAATCGCGTTGGTTTTAATCTAAGTGGTGCGTTAATTAAAGACGTATTGCAATTCCGTTTATATGGTAACTGGAACAAAACACAAGCAGATGAAGTCGGTATTAATGGCGATCCTGCCATTGCTGGTCGTGAAGGGGTTCGTAATAAAGATATTAATGGCCGTTTAGTGTGGAATATCAATGAGAAAAATAAATTAACCTTGGATTCTGGTTTTAGCCGTCAAGGTAATATTTATAATGGTGATACACAAAATAGCTCAGCAGGGCTTTACAATAATAAAAACTATCCTGAAACCAAAACGTTGGCAGGAAGTAAAGCTGAAACTGCTCGTTTATATCGTCAGAACTATGCTTTAACCTATGAAGGTAAATTCGATCATTTTGACAATAAAACTTATATTACTTTTGATAAAACTAAAAACAGCCGTTTACCAGAATATTTAGCGGGTGGTCCAGAAGGTAGTTATTCTAGCACGTCAGCTTTTAGCGATTCTATTCTTAAAAATACGCGTTTTAGTTCAGAATTCTATATCCCATTTACCTTGGGTGTAGATCATATGCTGACAGTTGGTTTTGAGGGGGCACACAGCAGTTTAGATGATGACGCTTCTATGACACAGTTACTTGGTGGACGACGAGACAAGAATACAGGGAAGGTGCTTTATGATTTGAAAGAACGCCTACCAACCGGCATCTCAAACGTACGAGGTGGTCATAGCAGTCAAACTGAATGGGCAGTATTTGTTGAAGATAATATTTCAGCAACCCAATCTACCATCTTAACGCCATCTTTGCGTTATGATTACAACACCTATTCTGGTTCTAATCTAAGTGGCGGATTAAACTTCTTACAAAGCCTCAACGATGATTGGAGAATTAAAGGTGGGATAGCAAGAGCTTATAAAGCACCGAATCTTTATCAAACTAACCCGAATTACTTGTTGTTTACTTTAGGTCAAGGTTGTCCAACGAATGTACCAAATAATAAAACTTGTTATTTCCAAGGTAATAGCGACATTAAACCAGAAACCAGCTGGAATAAAGAAATCGGAATTGAATATGATAAAGACGGGCTTCTTGCTTCTGTGGCTTACTTCCGTAATGACTATCGTAACAAAATCGTGTCTGATGGTGAATTTATTGGTTTAACTAACTTAGGTAACTATGTGTATAAATGGGGTAATGCAAACCGCGCAGTGATTGAAGGTTTTGAAGGTAATCTGACATTACCATTAATCCAAGATAAATTAAACTGGGTGAATAACTTCACTTATATGCATAAAACCAAAAATAAAGATACAGGTAACCCGCTTTCTATCGTGCCAAAATATACCTTGAACTCAAGCTTAAGTTATCAAATTACAGATAGCTTGGATGCAATGTTGACTTATACGCAATACGGTAAACAAAAATCCCGTAAAAATCCGGAAAACCGTATGGAAAATGGTAACGGCAAAAATATTAATCAGCTAGCTAACTCAGAAGATATCGGTAGCTATGCAGTTTGGGGATTAAGTGCAGGTTATAATTGGAAAGATACAATCAGCATTCGTGTTGGCGTAAGTAACTTATTTGATAAACGCATTTATCGTTCATCAAGCAGTACAAATTACAATGCTCATACTTATAACGAACCTGGTCGTGCTTATTATGCAACAGTTAAATATTCATTTTAATTGAGTATTTAGAAATGATAGAAAAAGTGCGGTCGATTTTGACCGCACTTTTTTATTGATTGAATTTTGAAAATGGTGAATTTCAGATAATAAAAAACCCTGCATAGGCAGGGTTCTTCACACAGATTCAAATTATTTTGTACCTGGGATTTTGAAACGGCTGTTAAAGCGTTCAACACGACCACCAGTATCAACAACACGTTGTTTACCAGTGTAGAATGGGTGGCAGCTACCGCACACATCAAGGTTGATATCTTTGCCTAAAGTTGAACGAGTTTTGATCACGTTACCGCAAGAACAAGTTGCAGTGATCTCTTTATATTCTGGATGAATACCTTGTTTCATAGAAAACCTCAAATTGAAGCCACGCCGCTATAAATGCTTTCCACTTACACCGCGTGAGTTAATAATCGCCGACAATCCGGCACCAAATAGACTGCGAATTATACTGAAAAAATCAAATTGATCAAGAGGTGTGCTTTAGTGATAGAATCATCACAAAATTTTTGCTTATTTTGACCGCACTTTAGGAAAGTTATGTTAGCCCAATCCTCTGTGAATGCCCCTTTTGCCCATTCTGTTTTACAATGGTATGAAAAGTTTGGGCGTAAAAATTTGCCTTGGCAACAAAATAAAACCCTTTATGGTGTTTGGCTTTCCGAAGTGATGTTACAACAAACTCAAGTTTCCACAGTCATCCCTTATTTTGAGCGATTTATTAAAACCTTTCCTAATGTGACCGCACTTGCTAATGCGTCGCAAGATGAAGTATTGCATTTATGGACGGGACTAGGTTATTACGCACGTGCGAGAAATTTGCATAAAGCCGCTCAAACCATCAGAGATGAATATCAAGGCGAATTTCCTACGCAATTTGAACAGGTTTGGGCATTAACAGGCGTAGGGCGATCAACGGCTGGCGCAATTTTATCTTCGGTGCAAAATCAGCCTTACCCGATTTTAGACGGCAATGTAAAACGCGTCCTTTCTCGTTATTTTGCAGTTGAAGGTTGGCCTGGCGAGAAAAAAGTCGAAAATCAATTATGGCAGTTGAGTGAACAGGTTACACCAACAACGAGAGTGGCGGAATTTAATCAAGCGATGATGGATATCGGCTCGGCGATTTGTACTCGAACAAAACCTAAATGCGATTTGTGTCCTTTAAGTAACGATTGTTTGGCCAATAAACTCGAAAAGTGGACAGAATTTCCTGGAAAGAAACCGAAAAAATCCTTGCCGGAAAAACAAAGCTATTTTTTGATTTTATCTTATCAAGGGAAAGTCTGGCTAGAACAGCGCGAAAGCAAAGGTTTATGGGGCGGATTGTATTGTTTTCCTCAGTTTGATGATAAACAAACATTGCTGAATTATCTGAAAGAACAAGGGATTACCGAGTATCAAGAATGGGTAACTTTCCGTCATACGTTTAGTCATTTTCACTTAGACATTCATCCCATTTATGTTGAAGTTGATCGAAAATCTGAAGAGAGCGATCGTTCAGATTGGAAAAAATTGCCAGAAAAAGGAAAAGAATCTCGATCTGGTCTATTAAGTGCGGTCAAATATTGGTATGATCCAACGTCACCTGAACAGATCGGGTTAGCTCAGCCTGTGAAAAATTTATTAACGCAATTTGTAAGGAATTATTATGGCTAGAACCGTTTTTTGCGAATATTTGAAACAAGATGCGGAAGGACTGGATTTTCAACTGTATCCCGGTGAATTAGGTAAACGTATTTTTAATTCAATTAGTAAACAAGCATGGGGTGAATGGATCAAAAAACAAACCATGTTAGTGAACGAGAAAAAACTCAATATGATGAATGCCGAACATCGTAAATTATTAGAAGAAGAAATGGTGAATTTCTTATTTGAAGGCAAAGATGTGCATATTGAAGGTTACGTTCCCCCAGCTAAATAACAAAAGATTATGAAAAAGTATTTATTATTGGCGCTACTTCCACTTTTATATGCTTGTAGCGACTCGCCAACCCATCGACGTGGCATTAATTATGACGAAGTGTTTTCGAAAGACACGCAAGGTTTAGATATTTTAACAGGTCAATTTTCCCATAATATCGATCGTATTTGGGGGGTAAATGAGCTTTTAGTGGCGAGCCGTAAAGACTACGTGAAATATACGGACTCTTTTTATACGCGTAGTCACGTAAGCTTTGATGAAGGTAAGATTATTGTTGAAACTCAACAAGATCTTAATCGCTTACATAATGCGATTGTCCATACTTTATTGATGGGCTCGGATGCGAAAGGCATCGACTTATTCGCTTCTGGTGATGTACCGATTAGTACGCGTCCTTTCTTATTAGGACAGGTGGTGGATAACAATGGTCAGCAAATTGCTAACCAAGTGATTGCAAGTAACTTTGCGACTTATTTAATTCAAAATAAATTACAAACTCGCCGCCTGCAAAATGGTAACACCGTGCAATTTGTGGTGATCTCAATGATTGCAAACCACGTTGAGGTGCGTGCACAAAAATATATTCCATTAGTCCGTAAAGCCGCAGAACGCTATGGCATTGATGAAAGCTTGATTTTAGGTATTATGCAAACAGAATCTAGCTTCAACCCGTATGCGATCAGTTATGCGAATGCAATCGGCTTAATGCAAGTGGTACCAAGCACAGCAGGTCGCGATGTATTTGCGATGAAAGGTAAGGGGGGGCAGCCATCTGCGCGTTACCTTTATGATCCTGCAAATAACATTGATGCGGGGGTTTCTTACTTATGGATTCTGCAAAATCAATATTTAGATGGTATTACGAATCCTACCTCTAAACGTTTTGCAATGATTTCTGCTTACAACAGTGGTGCAGGTGCAGTATTACGTGTATTCGATGAGGATAAAGATGAGGCGATCTATAAGATCAACCAAATGTATCCTGAACAAGTGTATCGTATTTTAACGACCGCACACCCATCTTCACAAGCAAGAAACTACTTGTTGAAAGTTGATGCGGCGCAGAAGAAATTCCGTGTAAGACGATAATTTCAGCTATTAAAAATAATGCCCGAAAGAAATTTCGGGCATTATTTTTTGAAAAAGTGCGGTTATTTTTTATTGAGTTTTACAAAATACGTTCTTTTTATAGACGTTTTGGTTATTAACCATTCAAACACACCAAATTTTTCACTTTTTTTGAATTTAGTTGTTGACCGATACCCGAAAAAATAGTTTAATACGCTCCGTTGTCAGGCAGTAGCCAATAACGATAACGCCTCGATA
>CAUGKJ010000046.1 GCA_959600045.1 uncultured Haemophilus sp. | reverse complement strand
TGGCAGCGTTAAATAATCAAACTTCAATTTCAAATCAAAACGGCGTAAGGCGGCAGGATCAAGCACTTCAATTAAATTTGTTGATACCACCATCAAGCCCTCAAAGCGTTCAATTTGTGTCAACATTTCATTCACTTGTGAACGCTCCCAACTTCGGTCTGCTCCTTCTCGAGAAAATAAGAACGTATCCACTTCATCTAGTACTAATAATGCGTTATCGGCTTTCGCCTGTTCAAAGGCTTGAGCAATATTTTGTTCTGTCCCGCCTACATAACGATTAAGTAAATCAGAACCTTGTTTTAACAACAGTGGCATATCCAACTCCTCAGCAAGCCATGCTGCCCAAGCAGTTTTTCCTGTTCCCGGCGGGCCATAGCAACAAATTCGCCCTTTTTTCGACCGTTTTAACCCTTCACTAATACGATGAATATTGTCGTTACAAGCCACATAATCCAAGTTATAGTCGGCTTTGCCTAAAACAAGCGGTTCAATTTTCGGTTTATTTTGCGATTTTAACGTTTGATTAAACATCATGAGCAAAGTCTCAGCAAAATTAGATGTATTGAGTTCCTTTGCCACTCGAATTGTGCGGCTTAAAATCGCCGGCGTTAATGACCGTACTTTGGCAAAATGCTGCACATAGGCTGGACTTAATTTTCCCTCGATTAACTGCGTAATGAGTGCTGATTTATTTTTCAACGGCAAATCAGGCATTTCTAAAATAAAATCAAAGCGACGTAAAAAAGCAGGATCTATGCCAAAAACAGAATTAGATAGCCAAATCATCGGCACATTGTTATTTTCTAATAATTGATTCATCCAAGCTTTATTCTGCTGTGCTACTGATTGCTCAAAGAAACTACCACGAAAAACATCTTCTATTTCATCAAAAATCAATAATGAAGATTGTCCTTCTAATACCTTTTGCGCAAAACGACATTTATTCAAACGATCTTCAGCGCTAATCACATCTCCATCGCTATCCATATAGGTAATGTTATGCGCAGAAACACTCAATGCTTTAGCCAATAAAGTAGCCAACTCTGTTTTTCCTGTACCTGGCGCACCATAAATTAAAATATTTACGCCTTTTCTATGAGTAGCAAATGAGGACTGAAGATAATCCAGCATCATTGCTTTCATCTCTCCTAGATAAGCAAAATCGTCTAAATTTAAACTTGTTTCAATCGCAGGCTGAGTACACGATTTTAATAGTGTTTGTTCATTTAATGGTTCTGAAATAAACTCATCAAAATCCAACATTTTGCCCCAATCCAAATATTCATGGATTCTATCTGGATTATAGTTTCGAGCGAGCAAACCATAGCCCAATAGTTTTCCTTTATCTTTTAAGGCAGAAATAATATCCGATTTAGGTAAGTCGAATAAATTTGATAATACCTCACCTAGCTCAGCCAAATTAGATTTTGGTAATGCGCCACTCAATTCTTTCAATGGCTCATACAACTGTAACTGAATAGCCAAACGAAAAACCATCTGTTCTGCTATATTTAATGACAATAATTGAGTCAATTTATCGATATTTTGTTGAATAATGGGATTCTCGTTTACGCAAAGTGCGGTCAATTTGGGCAACGTTTTATTTCGAGCTTGCAATAATTTTTTCACTTTTTCACGAAAATTATCACAATTCTCCATTTCACTTGGTAAACCTAAAGCCCCTGCAATATTGTCATATCGCCAATTACTCTCATGAAAAACCTCTACGAAACCTCGATATTCCAATAAAAGTTGCAACATTAATTTTTCGGTATATGGGGAAACTGATGGGGGGTTAAGTTTGAATTTAGACATAATCATCACTCCAATAAAAAATGCTCGAACCTAATAGGTTTGAGCATAGTTTAAGAAGTAGAGCGACAGATTGTGTCGTTTAAATTAAATGTAACATTTTAAATTTGTCTTTACCTCATTCTTCAATAACAATCAAAGAGAATATCTATAACGCTTTTAGATAATCATCCATATCTATTGGTGTAAATGCTTGATATGATACATATAGTGGATGTCTAGGCTGACCTCTTTTCGTCAATGTCCCCACTTGCAACCAATTAGGATTACAATTCTCCAGTTTTTTATAAATTTTTTTAATACTGTCTAGTAAATAAGCACGAGAAAAAATATTATTTCCCCATGCCAATAAGATATTAGCCTGCTTTTCTTTTTTTATTAATTCATAAATAATAGAAAGATTTTCCTCTTGTATTTTTTTATCAGCTTCATCAGGTAAATCATCTGGATACGTATCTCGTTTAGGATATAAATTTAGCATAATAAAGCTAGTATAGCCGTTATACTCAGCTAATCCCATTACCTTTCTAATTGTATTATCAGGTGTTTTATCACATGCTGTACTTGGATTTAACCCAATTACAAAAAGTGTTTTTTCTGACTGATAACCTAACGCATAACGATAATTATTTTCTGCATCAGTAAAATAAACATCAATAAGATATTCCATAACATACTCCATTAATTAACTTATTTTGATTAATAATTATACTCTACAAATCACCACCGATAAATCATCATAAAACCTTTGTTTCTCAACTAATTTACGGCAAACAGTCAATCTAGATTTATCATTATCATATTGTTTCCAAATCTTTTCTCTTACTTCAACAGAAAGCCCATCTGTTAATCCATCAGAACACAGTAATAAACTTTCTCCTTGCTGAATTTCAATTTCTTGATAAAAAATTTTATCTTGGAATTCGGAATAATCGGCGACTAAACAAGAAGAAACACCGCCATAAATCGTGGCAAAATCTTCTTCTTTTTTATCGGGGAAATCAGCCAATAATTCAGAAAGAATAGAATGATCTTGGGTGATTTGTTGCCATTTACCTTGGGTATCAATTAAATAAGCACGGCTATCGCCTACGCTGAGAATTTTGGCTTTACGGGTTGTTTGATCAATTTCAGCCGCCACAAAAGTGGTTGCTGAGCCAAAATAATCCTCGGCTAATTCTGCTGATAAACTGGATTGTAAATCGTAGATCGTTTGACGACTTATGCTTTCCATTTGGCTTAATAATTGCATTGCCAACTTGCTCGCTTTTTCAGATCGATTGCTATTGGAAATACCATCTGCCACGCCCACAATAAAGTGCGGTCGGTTTTCAAGGCGTTTTTCAGCCATTTTGAGTTTATATTGAAACACCGCCTCACCATTAAAAAGGGCATCTTGGTTGTGTCGCTTGTTGCTGCCAATTTGTTGGCAGAAGGTAATTTCGCAAAAATTTTCCATTATTCAACCGCTTGTTGAGAAGGATTTAGAAGGCGATCAATCGCTTTTAGCGCATCTAACGCCTTCATTTCGAGACTTAAAAAGTGCATTTTCGGCACGCCTGCATCTTGCGGGTTAATACGGATAAATCCGCCCTTTTTTGCTTTCGCTGTACGCTCAGAAAAGCGACGCACAGTTGGAATGGCTTTCCCCGCACCCAGTTCGATGACAACGAGATTTTGCACTTCTTTTAACCATAAATCGAGCTTATTTCGTTTTAAATTTTGATAATTACTGCTGTAAAAATAATCGTCAAACATAAGCACATTTTGTCTTGCTAAACGCTGACAATAAGAGCAACGAGGCGGCTCACTCAATAAGCGCAAGTTTTCGTTATCCACCACTGGTTGAAATTCTTTTGCTGACCAACTTAAATCGCGGCAATTATGCGCACACTGCAAACGCTCTAGTGTGCCATGTACTTCATAAACACGCCCTTCTTCAAAGCCTGCTTTCTGAAAATGCCCATCTACATTACTGGTAAAAACAAAATAACCATGCGGTTTGCTTTCTGCCCAACGTTTTAAAATTTGGTAACCTTCATGCGGACTTGTTGCACGATATTGCGACAAACGATGCCCATAAAACCAATAAGCTAACTCTTGATGGGTTTCATAAGCCAATGGCGTCGCAATATCTTCAAAATTGATATTGCGGCCTTTAAACATTGGGTAAGCATTCCAAAACCCGCCGACACTTCTAAAATCTGGCAGACCTGAATCTACGCTCATTCCTGCACCAGCAGTAATTAAAATGCCATCAGCCTTATGGATAAGTTCCACTGCATAATTTAAGTCATTTTTCATAATACTTTTCTCTGTCCATTTTTCATTGATGAAATAACGCCTGCTTCTTCTAGTTGTTCTACAATTCTCGCAGCTCGATTAAAGCCTAAACTAAATTTGCGTTGAATCCGTGAACCAGATGTAAATTTTTCTTGTTGCACGAATTTTTTTACATCCTCAAAAAGCGGATCTCGTTTAAAAGTGACTTTCATTGCCATAAGTTTTCTCCTGTGTTGTTTCTATAAAAAGGGCTTAAGCGTGTTGTAAGAGGTAAAAAACTCTCTTTTATGGAAAAATTATAGGGAGGAGAGCGACAATGCGTGTCGTTAGTGAATATTACAAGCGGTTATTTTTAGGACTGGTTCAGATAATATCTGCCTACACTTTAAAAATATTTTTAATAAAGCTAAGCTTGATGACTATTTAACTACCGAGGATTTCTCAGTAGTTTACCAAGATATGCACATACTTAAGAAAGATAAATAGCGACCAAAGTCGCTATTTATCTATCAACGTTAAACTTAAAAAAAAATTATTTACATAATTCTTTTACTGACTCCACTAATGCTTCCATTTTATCGTAAGAATTAATACCACTTGGGCCACCAAAAAATGGGCAAACACAAATTAAAGTATCATTATACTTGCGATAGAAGATATTAAATTCTTCCAATGCTTTAGTTTCATATAAAGCTTCTCCAGTAAAAAACTTAAAGAAGTTATCTTTTTCAGTGACTCCTGTGCAAATAATAACTTTAGGATTACATTCATCTATAAGTTGACGATAAAAAGCACCGCGATTTTGAACGCACCACTCTCTATATTCATCGAATGTTTCAAATCCAGTCATCTTAATAAATTGTTCATTCCATTTAATCGATGCTCTATTTTTAAAATTGATTGGTAACATATTTAACTTGAAACCAATACCTTGTGGGTAAAGCACATTGTATGTTCTAACAAAATGGTCCGTACTTTCTCCATTTTTCCAATCTAAATTGTAGTAGTACCACAAAAACCAACATATTTTCCGATTATATTGAGTAGTCCAACTACCATCAAAATCATCCTCTATCCAAGAATGCGGTATTAATTTCGGGCTTAAACTAAATTTCTCATAAAAATCATCAGGAGAAGCTTCATCACCAATTCCCCATTCTAGCCCGCAAAACCATACTTCAGACTTAGGATTTCCACCATCGCCCCCAGCAAAAGATACCGCTATTTTTCTAAATTCATCTGTTACCATTATTCTATCCTCATTATTTAAGTAGATTCGTCCAAATCCCTATGGTTTCTTCTTGAATTACACCTTTTTCTTGACCTAGTTTTATCGCCAGTTGTTGTAAACTTTTGGCTAGTTCTGGATGGCCGCAATAATTTAAACTACGAATGATGCGAGAAATTTTCTTACTTTCATGCCCAATATTCCGTAGCCAAACTTTTCGCTCCGTTAATTCTGATTTAGGGAAAATTTGATTGCATTCACGGTATAAACTGAAATAATCCAAAATAAAATCAATAGAATGTAAATATTTATTTTGAATTGCTTCATCTCCAATAAAAATAGCCAGATCTTCTTCATTAAAAACTGGTACTGAACGATTCCATTTGGAACTTTCAGTGACAGGTAAAAGCCAAGGAATATATAAATAAGCATCACCAATCATTCTTTTGGGCATTGCCCACATATCTTGCAAAGATAAATTATGCTGGCTTTTTCTTTGTTCTAAATAAAATTCAATTACTGGGTGCATATGTTTCCCGTTAATTCATCAGTTATGTAGTATAGCGATACAAAACTTATTATTTATGTAAAAAGTGCGGTCGATTTTCTATGATTTTTTAATTTTATCCAATAACTCGGCGACCACTTTCGGTACACCCTCACCCGCTTTTTCTTTGATTGCAGTCACTTTCTTACGGACAAATCCTGTATTGGGATTAGGATCGATCAAATAGATAAGTGAACCATATGGAGCGAGATTTACCAATCCATTAGCAGGATAAACTTGTAATGAAGTGCCAATAACAATCACAATATCTGCCTTTTTCACTAACTTTTCTGCTTTAGGAAACATGGGTACATTTTCCCCAAAAAAGACTATATGTGGACGCATTGGATGACCGTGATTATCCTTATCCTCTAATAATTGATCGCCCAAACATGGAACAATGTAATCGGTATTAAAATTGCTGCGAGCTTTATTCAATTCACCATGTAAATGGAGTACGTTAGTACTTCCTGCTCGCTCATGTAAATCATCCACGTTTTGAGTGATTATATGAACTTCATAAAACGCTTCCAATTCAACCAAAGCCAAATGTGCTGCATTAGGTTCTGCCGCTTGAGCATTACGACGTCGTTCATTATAAAACTCTAATACTTTTGCTCGGTTTTTCTTTAAGGCTTCAGGTGTGCAAACTTCCTCTACTTTATGCCCAGCCCACAAGCCATCTTCCGCTCTAAAAGTAGGAATACCACTTTCGGCACTAATTCCAGCGCCCGTTAATACCACGCAAATTGGTTTATTTTTCGCCGTCATTTTTCAGGCTCCTTTTTCTTCTAAAATTTCATCAATCTGTCTATCTCTAGCCATCATGCCAAAAATATTCCCTGCTTTATAAAGGGGT
>CAUGKJ010000045.1 GCA_959600045.1 uncultured Haemophilus sp. | reverse complement strand
AAACCAAATCCGGGATGCAAATTCAATCTGATTTAAAAATTAAAATCGGCGATGATGTGCATTTAAATGCCTATGGTTTAAAAACGAATTTGGATGGTTTACTTTCTGTAAAACAAGATAAAGGCAAATTAGGTTTATTTGGTCAAATTAACCTGAAAAATGGTCGTTATGCTTCTTTCGGACAGGATTTATTAATTCGTAAAGGACAAATCAGCTTCTCTGGTTTACCTTCACAACCGATGTTAAATATTGAAGCGATTCGTAACCCTGAGGCTATGGAAGACAGTAAAGTGACCGCGGGGGTAAAAGTGATTGGTATGGCATCTAGCCCACAGGTCACGATTTTCTCTGATCCGGCTAAACCTCAAGACCAAGCACTTTCATATTTATTAACCGGCCGCTCATTAGAAAACAGCGGTGAAGCAGGCTCTAGTGGTTCTGTCGGTGCCGCATTACTCGGCTTAGGTTTAGCGAAAAGTGGTAAAGTGGTCGGCGGTATTGGCGAAGCCTTTGGTATTCAAGATTTAAACTTAGGCACTGCCGGTGTTGGGGATAGCTCTAAAGTGCAAGTTAGTGGTAATATTGGCAAACGCTTACAAGTGAAATACGGTGTAGGATTGTTTGATGGCTTAGCCGAAGTGACCTTGCGTTACCGCTTAATGCCACAACTTTATTTCCAATCAGTAACCAGCACAAACCAAGTTTTTGATTTATTGTATAAATTTGAATTTTAGGAAAGGACATGCATAACGACAAGCAACTGGCTCAACTCGTAGAACCTCATCACCGAGGTGAGGCCCGGGAGATTGCCGCCATTGATTTAGGCTCAAACAGCTTCCACATGATTGTGGCGCGGATTATCAATGGCTCAATCCAGGTGCTTTCTCGTTTAAAACAAAAAGTGAGGCTCGCCGACGGCTTAGACGATCACAATGTATTAAGCCAAGAAGCCATTGAGCGCGGTGTAAATTGCCTTGCACTTTTTGCTGAACGCTTACAAGGTTTTGCGCCAGAAGATGTGAATGTGGTGGGGACTTATACCCTACGAAGAGCGGTCAATAATGACGAATTTTTACGTCAGGCTGCCACTGTCTTTCCTTATCCAATTAATATCATTAGCGGTCAAACGGAAGCCAAAACCATTTATGCGGGAGTTTGCCACACTCAACCTGAAAGCGGACGTAAACTGGTCATCGATATTGGTGGTGGCTCAACCGAAATGATCATCGGTGATGATTTCTCTCCCTTAGTGGCAGAAAGTCGTCACATGGGTTGTGTGAGCTTTGCCAAAAAATTCTTCCCGAATGGCGAAATTTCCAAAGAAAACTTCGAGCAAGCTCGCCAAAGTGCGGTCAATAAAATTGAAGATTTAGGCTGGGAATATCGAAAACTCGGCTGGCAATCGGTGCTAGGTTCATCAGGCACCATCAAAACCGTCTATCAAGTGATTACCGCAACGCTTGATCCGAACGGCATCATCACCGCTGAGCGCTTACAAAATTTAATTGAACGAACCTTACAAGCTTCTCATTTTGAAGAACTTAATATCGCGGGATTAAACCCTGATCGCGTGGATGTCTTTGTGCCTGGGTTAGCGATTTTAAGCGCTGTTTTTGACGTTTTTGGCTTAGAAAATATGCGCTATTCTGACGGCGCTTTGCGTGAGGGGGTGATTTACAGCTTGGAACAAAACTTCCAAGTTTCAGATATCCGCACACGCACCGCATTAGGACTTGCCGAACAATTTAACTTAGATTTAGCGCAAGCTGATCGCGTGGCAAATAGTGCGAAAACCTTAATTGACCAATACACCCATTGGCAAAAACCGCATCTTGCTGATGAAATGAAAAACCTGTTGATTTGGGCAGCTCGTTTATTGGAAGTCGGCATTGTGATCAATCATCGCAATGTGCAAAAACATTCCGCTTATATTCTGCAAAATATGGAATTACCGGGTTTTGATCGTGAGCAGCAACGCTTATTGGTGAATTTGGTTCGTTATCATACGAGTGCATTTAAAAAGAATGATTTACCGATTTTTGCTCGTTATGCGGATGAGGATGTCCTTGTTTTACTGCTTCTTTTACGCATTTCGGTGATTTTAAATAAATCTCGTCAGGCAACAGATAGCACCGATAAAATCAATCTCAGAATTGACCGCTCTTTGCAGACTTGGGAACTGACTTTTGAGAAACATTATTTGGATAACAATCCGTTAGTGTGGAATGAATTGCGCTTAGAAAGCAATTTACTCAAAGATTTAGAACTCAGTTTGATTTTTAACTGATAAAATAGGGGCTTTCGTGCCCTTATTTTTTATCTTGCTCCAACAGCAAGCTATAAATATTGGCGAGATAATAGCTCTGCTCGGCTTCGGGAATTTCTTGCGGAATAAAAGAAAGCAAATCGTGGTGAATTTCCAAAACATCGGGGAAAATGACCGCACTTTGCATTTCATCATAAAAAGGCTGATGAAGCGGAGAAACGCAACCGCCTCGTTTTAAGCGAGCAAGGCTGTTGGCAATATGCAATAAGAGTGTGATGACGGTCGGAATCGACACATCAATGCGCCAATGATGCTCTAGGCGACTTTGCAAAGTCAGAATAATATCAATAACGTCCTGATCAATCTGACCGCGAATTTTCCAACGGGTTAATTGTTTGAGTAACGACATAACATTCCTCTTTGAGATAGGATAACTTTACCGCTATTTCATAAAATTACCAGTGCACAGATCACAAAATTGAAACAAAGTGAAAAAATTTACTAAATAGGAAAGCAATAAATGATAGATAACAGACTTTTTGAAAAATATGATGGCCTAATTTTTGATATGGATGGCACCTTAATCGATACCATGCCAGTACACGCCCGTGCGTGGAACATGGTGGGAGAACAATTTGGTTACCGTTTTAACAGCCAAATTATGTATGATTTAGGTGGCGCAACTGTGAGCACTATCGCCTCTGCCATTATGCAAGATGCCGGTATGCCACAAGAACGTTTAAATGAAGTCATACAAGCAAAACGCAAACTTTCTTATGAATTGATTCCGACAGAATCAAAATTACTCCCGACCTTTGACGTGGTGCGTCATTACTATCAACAAAAGCCAATTGCGCTTGGTTCTGGTTCAAACCGTCAAATCATTGATATGTTGATGCAAAAATTAGACATCAAACATTACTTTAATGCCATTGTCAGCGCTGATGATGTGAAAGAACATAAACCGCATCCAGAAACCTTTTTACGCTGTGCAGAACTGGCAAAAGCTGAACCGTCACGCTGCATCGTCTTTGAAGATGCCGATCTCGGCGTAAAAGCGGGATTAAATGCAGGAATGGATGTGTTTGATGTCAGAACGAGAGAGATTATTAGAGCCTAATGTGGGACATTTTCTCTTTTAGCTTTTGGGCTGATTTTTGGCAAACCCATGGCTTGTGGCTGATGTTTTTCAGTGCTTTCTTAAGTGCCACCATTTTGCCGGGTAATTCAGAAATTGTGTTTGTCTCCCTGGCTGCGCCAAAAGTATTGGTCGGGTCATTATTAAGTGCGGATATTTTTTGGCTTGTTTTTATGGCAACTGCAGGAAACACACTAGGCAGCCTCACCACTTATTGGATTGGACGATGGTTTCCGAAAATTGACAGCAAAAATGACCGCACTTTATGGGTGATAAACAAAATACAACGCTATGGCGCCATCACTTTATTATTGAGTTGGTTGCCTATTATCGGGGATGTGTTTTGTGCAGTTGCCGGTTGGCTTCGTTTGAATTGGCTAAGTTGTTTGATTTTTATGACGATTGGAAAAGGACTGCGTTATATTGCCTTGCTCTTGTTCAGTTTACCTTTCGTGTCATAGCCGGTGAATAGCCTTTGTGCATAACCTGGTTGTGGGCTAGAATAAAGACGAATTAATATTCAACAGATAAAAAAACGCCCCTTATCGAGTAAGGGGCAAATAACCTAAGGAACCAATTTTATTAAAACAACTGCAAGTTGCTTGTTCTATAAGACCGACGCTAAAAAGAAAAGTTCAAAGAAATTGTAAAAAAATGTAAAAAAATTTACAAAAACTTGCAATTAATTTACAAATCACTGATTTTCAAGGAAATAAATATGCCATTACTCGACAGTTTTAAAGTGGATCACACCCGTATGAACGCACCTGCCGTGCGTGTAGCCAAAACGATGCGTACCCCAAAGGGCGATGACATCACTGTTTTTGATCTTCGTTTTTGCATTCCAAACAAAGAAATTCTCCCACCAAAAGGGATTCACACCCTTGAGCATTTATTTGCGGGCTTCATGCGTGACCATTTAAACAATGACAATGTAGAAATCATCGATATTTCCCCAATGGGTTGCCGCACAGGTTTTTACATGTCATTAATTGGCACGCCAAACGAGCAACAAGTGGCTGATGCATGGTTAGCTTCCATGAAAGATATTTTAACCGTGCAAGATCAAAACCAAATTCCTGAATTGAATGAATACCAATGTGGAACTTACACCGAGCATTCTTTAGAAGAAGCACATGATATTGCTAAAAATGTGATTGCTCGCGGTGTGGGAATTAATAAAAATGACGATTTAGCGCTTGATGAATCTTTCTTAAAATAAGGACACAACATGACAACCCTAGGTACAGCATTAACCCCGAATGCGATCAAAGTGATGATGCTTGGCTCTGGTGAACTGGGCAAAGAGGTGGTGATTGAATTACAACGTTTAGGCGTGGAAGTGATTGCTGTCGATCGTTATGAAAACGCCCCTGCACAACAAGTGGCACATCGTGCTTATACGATTTCCATGCTAGATGGGGCAGCCCTCAAAGCCTTAGTGGAAAAAGAGCGCCCAGATTACATCGTGCCGGAAGTGGAAGCCATCGCGACGGATACGCTGATTGAATTAGAAAAAGCGGGTTTTAATGTTGTGCCTACCGCCAAAGCCACCAAGCTCACGATGAATCGTGAAGGCATTCGCCGTTTAGCTGCCGAAGAGCTTGGCCTACCAACTTCACCTTATCAATTTGTCGATAACTTTGCGGACTTCCAAAGTGCGGTTGAAAAAATCGGTATTCCTTGCGTGGTAAAACCGATTATGTCTTCTTCTGGCCACGGTCAAAGTATTTTAAAATCCAAAGACGATTTACAAAAAGCCTGGGATTACGCTCAACAAGGTGGTCGCGCAGGTGCAGGACGCGTGATTGTAGAAGGGTTTGTTAAATTCGATTATGAAATCACCTTACTCACCGTTCGCCACATTAATGGCACCAGCTTCTTAGCGCCAATCGGCCATCGTCAAGAAGATGGCGACTATCGCGAATCTTGGCAACCACAAGCTATGTCTGATGCAGCCTTGAAAAAAGCACAAGAGGTGGCAGAGAAAATCACCACCGCATTAGGTGGTCGCGGTATTTTCGGCGTGGAAATGTTTGTGTGTGGTGATGAGGTTATCTTCAATGAAGTCTCCCCACGCCCACATGATACCGGCATGGTCACGCTAATTTCTCAAGAATTATCCGAATTTGCCTTACACGCCCGCGCGATTTTAGGCTTACCTATTCCGGAAATCACCCTCATTAGCCCATCGGCTTCCAAAGCCATTGTGGTAGAAGGCCAATCGAAAAACGTGCAATTTGGCAATATCGCCGAAGTATTAGCTGAACCAAACACCAATATTCGCATTTTTGGTAAAGGCGAAGTCAATGGCCATCGCCGTTTAGGTGTCTTACTCGCTCGTGATATTTCCGTAGAAAAAGCATTAGAAAAAGTAGAACGAGCTTACGCGAAATTGGATGTGAAATTATAAGATTTGCTTAAAGATAAGCAGCTCTGAAAATACAAAAAGTGCGGTCAATTTTTGAAAGGTTTTAAAACTCTTTGAAAATTGACCGCACTTTGTATCGAGTTAAATTGTACTCTGCTTAAAATACTTCTGTATTATTTATCCCCAAGGCTTAGCATCAAGTTTGCTGTGTTTTTTTCGCCATTGAATACATTCAGGTCTATCCCACATTAGTGTATTTTCACAAACAGGTCCGCCTTTTAAATACCAGCCTTTTTTCTCTAAACAAAGATTGACCTCTGGATTATCACTTTCACCACTGACAAAATCCATACCGCAATCCTTCATATCTTTTTTTCTTCTAGCAAGATATTTAGTTAAAACATCAGGATCTGAGTTCGGAAATAATGCTTTCTCATTATGTAGCTGCCAATGATAGTATGGAGGCGCTGGTTTAAAACCACCAAAAGAGCACCCGCTTAGAATTAATATTAAAAATATAGAAAATAGTACTTTCATTTTATTTCTCCTTCGCTTTATTTAATTCAAAAATAGTTTTTTCATTACCCATTTTAAGATCTCCTCCAGTTCTATATCCATCAGTAACGCATTGTTGTTGCCCTAGTCCATGGCAATTATGTACTGATGAACGTTCATGACTAAATATATCTGCTATTCGCTGTAACCAGCTTTTATTCAGATTATTTTCAGATGTCGTTGCAGGGTTTCCTCCCAATAAAATCGGCATGCTACCTACTGGATCACTAGCATGATTCTCAATCCGAATTGAACCGTCTGAAGTTGTTCTTTCTTTACCTGTTTCCCATTCTTTAGTGTGCTAGATTGACTATCGGAATCTTTACTATACACCAATGCAGTGTTTAGGTTTAATAGTAATATTCGCATTTTCGGCAAAGGCGAAGTGAATGGTCATCGCCGTTTAGGTGTCTTACTCGCTCGTGATATTTCCGTAGAAAAAG
>CAUGKJ010000044.1 GCA_959600045.1 uncultured Haemophilus sp. | reverse complement strand
TAGGAACTCAGTTTTAAATATTATAAGAAATTAATCTACGATTTTACAAACAGGAGAAAACAATGTCAGTAAAAGGCGACATCGGTGTTATCGGCTTAGCCGTAATGGGGCAAAACCTCATTTTAAATATGAATGATCATGGCTTTAAAGTCGTGGCATATAACCGTACCACTTCAAAAGTGGATGAATTTTTACAAGGTGCGGCAAAAGGCACCAATATTATCGGGGCATACTCTTTAGAAGATTTGGCTTCTAAATTGGAAAAACCACGCAAAGTAATGTTAATGGTGCGCGCGGGTGAGGTGGTGGATCAATTCATTGATGCGTTACTACCGCACTTAGAAGAGGGTGACATCATCATTGATGGCGGTAACTCAAACTACCCGGATACCAACCGCCGCGTGGCAGCATTACGTGAGAAAGGTATCCGCTTTATTGGCACCGGCGTTTCTGGTGGTGAAGAAGGTGCGCGTCACGGGCCATCTATTATGCCGGGTGGTAATGAAGAAGCATGGCCATTTGTAAAACCTGTGCTACAAGCTATTTCAGCAAAAACTGACAAAGGCGAAGCTTGCTGTGATTGGGTGGGCAAAGATGGCGCAGGCCATTTCGTGAAAATGGTGCATAACGGCATCGAATACGGCGATATGCAATTAATTTGCGAAGCTTACCAATTCTTAAAAGAAGGCGTAGGTTTATCTGATGATGAGTTAGAAGCCACTTTCAAAGCATGGCGCAACACCGAATTAGACAGCTACTTAATCGACATCACTGCCGATATCCTTGGCTACAAAGATGAAGATGGTAACCGCTTAGTGGATAAAATTTTAGACACTGCAGGACAAAAAGGTACGGGCAAATGGACTGGGATCAATGCCCTTGATTTTGGCATTCCATTGACCTTAATCACCGAGTCTGTGTTCGCACGTTGCGTGTCTGCGTTTAAAGATCAACGTGTTGCTGCAAGCCAATTATTCGGCAAAACTGTAGGTAAAGTAGAAGGCGATAAAAATGAATGGATTGAAGCGGTGCGTAAAGCGCTATTAGCGTCAAAAATCATTTCTTACGCACAAGGCTTTATGTTAATTCGTGAAGCCTCTGAAAACTTCAACTGGAACATCAACTACGGCAACACTGCCTTATTATGGCGCGAAGGCTGTATTATTCGCAGCCGTTTCTTAAGCAACATTCGCGATGCTTATGAAGCAAACCCAGATTTAATCTTCTTGGGTTCTGACATCTACTTCAAAGGCATTTTAGAAAATGCGATGGGCGAATGGCGTAAAGTGGTGGCAAGATCTATTCAAGTGGGGATTCCAATGCCATGTATGGCATCAGCTATTACTTTCTTAGATGGCTACACGTCAGCTCGCTTGCCAGCAAATCTTCTGCAAGCTCAGCGTGACTACTTCGGGGCGCATACTTATGAACGTACTGACAAACCACGCGGTGAATTCTTCCACACCAACTGGACAGGTCGCGGTGGTAACACAGCATCTACCACTTATGATGTGTAAGTAAAAAACTCGTGATAAACTCACCGCACTTTGTTCGCATAAAGTGCGGTTTATTTTTATCTTATTTTGGAGAAAAGCATGTTATCTCAATCACGCTTAAATAAAATTTCAGAAATGGAAAACCTTCTCAACGAAACAGAAAGTTTCTTAGTCGAAGCGGAACAATTTCTTGAAAAATGGCAAGCCTTCTTACCAAAAATGAAAACCTTAGAACACTATTATTTTGATGGTGACTGGCGAGAAGATTATCAAGCTTATGAGGACGGTAAGATCCCTAAGGATATGCCTTGTGGTGTATTAAGTGAAGATTTAGTATTTAATGCAAGTACAGGACACCATGGATTGGCGATTGAATATTTGAAAGTAATCGCAAAGGTGTTAAATCAGACTAAAGAATAACATTTAGCATATTTGATCGTTTAAAAAATCAGAAAAAAAGCATATTTTTGAACTTTATTCATGTCTGATTGTCTTACGGATTACTATCACGATGGATAGTTTTATATGTTAAACACGGAGAGATCCTATGAAATTAATTGGAAAATCACTTGTTATCGCGATGACTGTTATTTCTCTTGCTGCATGTGGAAATATGAGTCGTACTCAAAAAAATACAACAACCGGCGCAGCTATCGGTGGTGCAGCAGGCTATATGCTTGGTGGTAATGCCGCAACCACATTAGGTGGTGCCGCATTAGGTGGCGTAATCGGTAGCCAAGTCAATAAATAGTCAAAAAAATAACCGCACTTAATGAGTGCGGTTGTTTTTTATTATTTCTCGGCTGTTTTTTCTGCGCTTGGTTTACGGCGTTTACCAATGTTTTTCGTATCTTTATGACGAAGTTTAGCTTTCTTCTTCACCTCTGATTTTTTCTTTTCTTCACGCTTTTCTTTAATACGCGCTTTCTGTTTTTTAGATATGGATTTCACTTCCCCATCTTTCGGTGGTTTAGTACGAGGTTCTAGCCCTTCTAAAATACGCGCTTTCAACAGTTCTTCCGTATAGCGTTTAATTTTACCGAGCAATTTGTAATCATGAGCCTCCACAAAAGAAACAGCAGTACCCTTTTTCCCTGCACGAGCCGTGCGACCAATACGATGTAAATAGGTATCCGCGCTGTAAGGCAAATCGAAGTTCATGACGTGCGTCACATCATCAATATCAATCCCGCGAGCAGCCACATCAGTGGCCACTAACACAGTAACAACTCCCGATTTCAATTTATCAATGGCATTATTACGTTGTGTTTGCGCCATATCGCCTTCTAGATAAGTGGAGCGAATGCCACGTTTACGCAAAGTTTCAGAAAGCTCACGCACATCTTCGCGACGACGGACAAACACAATGCCGCGACTCACGTTCTCGGTTTCGATAAAACGCGCAAGCAACTTGATTTTATGTTCATTGCTGTCGGCGTGATAATACCATTGGTTGATTTTCTTACGCTCGCGACGGCTTGGTTCTGCATCGATTTTTACCGGATCATTCAATAAACGTTCTGCGAAATCAACTAATAACTCCCCTTCTAATGTGGCAGAGAAAAGAAGGGTTTGTTTACGCCAACGCGTTTCAGCGGCAATTTTCTCCGCATCTTGCCCAAAGCCCATTTGCAACATGCGATCCGCTTCATCAAAAATCAGCATTTCTACCGCACGACAATCAAAGTTCTCTTCTTTGATGTATTGCAATAAACGCCCCGGTGTTGCCACCACGATATCCTGATTCGAATTAAACACTTCCCCATGATTTTGATACGCCACACCGCCAGTAATCGTAGCAATCTTCAAATGCGTGAATTGCGCCAACTCTTCCGCTTGCTCTGCAACCTGCATCGCTAACTCACGGGTTGGCGTTAAAATTAAAATGCGAGGTGCGCCTGGTTTACGACGTGGATAATCCAATAAATGCTGAATCGCTGGCAATAAAAATGCAGCAGTTTTGCCTGTACCTGTTGGTGCAGAACCGAGCACATCACGTTCTTCCATGGCTGCCGGAATCGCTTCTAATTGGATTGCGGTTGGACGGGTGTAGCCTTTCTTTTCTAAGGCTTTTAATAATTCGGGGGAAAGATCGAATTCTTCAAATGGGGATAAATTCATTATTTTGCGTTAATTTGTTAAAATTGGGTCTGATTATACCTGAAAGTGCGGTCATTTTCCGCAAGATTTTATGAGCAGCTTTACCTTTAAACAATTCCATATTAATCAACAACATTGTGCAATGAAAGTCGGCACTGACGGCATTTTACTGGGTGCTTGGGCGGATGTGTCTGACTGTCAGCGTATTCTTGATATGGGAACTGGCACAGGCTTGGTTGCATTAATGTTAGCCCAACGAAGTCATGAGCATTGCCAAATTGAAGCCGTTGAACTTGATCCCCTTGCAGCACAACAAGCACAAGAAAACTTCCAAGCTTCGCCATGGCACAATCGTCTTCATTTAACACGCCAAGATGTGCAAACTTATTGCCAACAAACAGCACATCAATTTGATTTAATTGTGGCGAATCCGCCTTATTTTGCGCAAGGTGTGGAATGTAAAAATGACGAACGAGCGCTTGCCCGTTATGTTCAACAAAGCCATTTAGATTGGTTAAATTGGGCGGCAAATTGTTTATCCGAAAAAGGAAAGATCAGTTTTGTCTTGCCTTATGAAGCAGGGAAAACATTGATAAATTCAACCGCACTTTATTGCATTAAGCAGACTGATGTCATTACAAAAATAGGGAAAGATCCACAACGGATGTTACTCACGTTTAGCCGAGAGCATTTACCACAGGTAAAAGATAGCTTGGTGATTTATGACGAAAACAATCAATACACAGAAGCATTTATTACGTTGACGAAGGCATTTTATTTAAAAATGTAAGGGCATATTACTATGCCCTTTTTTATTGATGTGATTAGTGGCTTTCCACTTTGACGAGTTTCGTCCAGTTGTAATAACCATACAATGAGTTAAGTAAGTAAGCACTATACATTAAGTACATTGCTGGCTGTTCTGCCCAAAGCAAAATGGAAAGCACATTTAAGACAATCCATAATAACCATTGCTCACGATAACGCAAAATCATCAATAATTGCGCCGCTACGGTGATAATCGTGGTTAAACCATCTAATCCTGTAGAACTCCCGCCTGCCGCGTTTAAGGCTTGCACAAAGCAGAATGTTCCAATCCCAACACTCACGAGTAAAACAGCCCAACCTTTTGGCGTCAAGGCTTTGGCAATTACACTTTCACCGCCATTATCGTTTTGCATGTGTTGTTTCCACATAAAATAACCGATAAATTGTGATGGAATATACACATAGAGCACCGTATTCATTTCACCAAGGAAATTGTTTCCCCAAGCGACATAAAAATAAGTGTAAGCAAAAATAAGCCCAAAGAAATAGTTACTTATTTTTCCTTTACTCACCAATACCACGCAGAGAATACCGGCAATCCCCGAAATCATGCCTAATAGGCTATCCGGTGCAAGAACATAAGCAATAATTTGCGCGGCAAGGAAAATAACTACCCATGCCACTTCAAAAGGCTTCCAACCTGATAAAAATTCTTCTTTAAGTCGTTCTGTCCAATTCATGGAACACTCCTGTTTTATGAAAAAGTATGCCATTTTTACACCGCACTTTTTTAAAGTAAAGCTTAGGTGACATTTAATTTAATTATTGTGAGAAAAATCACACTTTATTTTTCATACTTTTAGATGTCCATGCCTTGCTTTCCCTTATAATCAGACTACAATATCGCCCCATTTTAAGAGATTCATTAAGAGGAAGATGATGTCATTTGCAATCGGTCAACGTTGGATTAGCGAAACAGAAAATAGCCTCGGATTAGGGATGATTACAGCCTTAGATTTCCGTTCTGTTACCCTTCACTTTCCTGCCACGGATGAAACCCGAATTTATGCGGTGGCACAAGCACCATTAACCCGAATTGCATTGAATAAAGGAGAACAACTTCATCACCAAACAGGTTGGCAAGGTGAAGTCCTTGATGTTCAGGAAATGAATGGTCTCTTATTTTATTTGGTCAAAAATGCGCAAGGCGAAGAGATTATCGTCAATGAAAAAGAACTTTCTCCGATTATCTCCTTTAGCCAAGCCAAAGATCGCCTCTTTTCATCGCAAATTGACCGCAGTGAACATTTTGCGTTGCGTTATCAAACCCTTCTGCATCAACAAGCTCAATTTCAATCGCCTTTGCGTGGCTTACGAGGCAATCGTGCAGGTTTAATTCCTCATCAACTTCATATTGCGCAAGAGGTAGGAAATCGTGTCAATCCTCGCGTGCTCTTAGCGGATGAAGTGGGGTTAGGTAAAACTATTGAAGCAGGCATGATTTTGCAAAACCAGCTTTTTGCTGAAAAAGTACAACGTGTTTTAATTATTGTACCGGAAACCTTGCAACATCAATGGCTTGTCGAAATGCTTCGTCGTTTTAATTTACATTTTTCATTATTTGATGAAGAACGTTGTGAAGATTTTGCTGAACAAGCCATTAATCCATTTAGCACGGAAAGCTTAATTATCTGTGCATTAGATTGGTTGAAAGTACATCCTCATCGCGTACAACAAGCTATTAAAGCTGAATTTGACTGTTTAATTGTCGATGAAGCACATCATTTGGCTTGGTCTGAAAATGCGCCGAGTACCGCTTATTTATTGATGGAACAATTAGCGAATGCTATTCCGTCTGTTTTATTACTCACCGCAACACCAGAACAACTGGGTTTAGAAAGCCATTTTGCACGCTTACGCTTGCTTGATCCTGAGCGTTTTTATGATTACCAAGCGTTCTTGAAGGAACAGGAAAATTATCAACCTGTTGCGGATGCCGTGCAATCTTTACTCTCAGAGAAGTCGCTAAGTGCGGTCGAAAAAAATCATATTTCTGATTTACTTCATGAGCAGGATGTCGAACCATTATTTAAAGCCTTAGCCTGTCATAATGATGAGGAGAAGCAAGCGGCACGACAAGAACTCATTCAAAATCTCATCGACAGACATGGTACAAGCCGTATTTTATTTCGCAATACACGCCAAGGTGTAAAAGGTTTTCCGCACAGGGTTTATCACCAAGTAACGATTGATGCGGCTGAAGTAGATGAAAAAATTCATTGGTTAATTGATTTTCTAAAATCACACCGAAATGAAAAAATCTTAGTAATTTGTAAAACAGCACAAACGGCAATTCAACTTGAGCAAATTTTACGAGAAAAAGAAGCCATTCGCAGTACGGTTTTCCATGAAAGAATGTCGATTAT
>CAUGKJ010000043.1 GCA_959600045.1 uncultured Haemophilus sp. | reverse complement strand
ATGAGTACAAATCATTAAAAGAAATCATTGAATTAACTTATGAACATGAAAAATTGATCACAAGTAAAATTAATGAATTAGTGGGTAAAACTTTTGAAGAAAAAGACTACTCTGCATTCAATTTCTTACAATGGTATGTTGCAGAACAACACGAAGAAGAGAAATTATTCAGCGGTATTTTAGACAAATTAAATCTTCTTGGCGAAGATGGCAAAGGCTTATTCTTAATCGATAAAGATTTAGGTAACCTTGCTGGTCAAACCGCTTAATTAGATAATCATAAAGCTTAGTAGAAATACTAAGCTTTTATTTTACTCATAAATTGTGACAACGTATCAAATATTTTAAACTTCCCTTTCATCTTTGAATACAAGTTGATGAAATTTAAAACAACTACACGTTTTTAATGAAATTTTACTTGCAACGAAGTAAGATAAACGTATAATTCAGAACAACCCAAATGCCTGGGTGGCGAAATTGGTAGACGCAGCGGATTCAAAATCCGCCGGTGAATAACCGTGTCGGTTCGAGTCCGACCCTAGGCACCATATTATAATCCTCGTTCTTTGGACGGGGATTTTTATTTTGGAAGTTCATAAATAAATCAATTATTTACAAATATTTTAGTGAAATGTTTTAAACTATTTTCATATCCTTGGCTACCCATTGTTGCATGTTTATACATTCATTACGCTAAAATTACGCCAATTTATAAGCTAAAAACTACTTCTGCTTAGTCTTCATTAAAAATTGTTTTAAATCACTAATAGATTGATTTCTATTATTTAAATCTACTACCTCTGAAACTCGGTCAAAGCGAAAAGTTAAGTACATTTCTCTAAGAAAGCAAAAACCATAAAAGTAATTTTGCTCAAGATCAAAACAACGAACTTCAACAGCCCTATATTCAGTGGTGCCACTTTCAGGTGTGTAATACATTAAAATTAATGCTTTTGTCCTAATGCTTGTTTTGCGTTCATACCAATCAGGTAATTCAAATGTATCACAGTCTTCCATGGCTTGTCGGTCGATATACACCTTTTGATCTGGCGTCTCAACTCTAACATCCACCATAGGTTTTACCTGAAGGACCTTTAAGTTTCTTATAAATTAAATCACTTTCTGATTCATATTGCTGGATTAACCTTTCTAGTTGCTCTTCCTCTATACTAAGTATTTTTCCATATTTTGATTGTTTTACTCTTAAAGTATTTGCTGCTTTAATTTCTTTTACTGCTACTTTAAATAAACTTGAAAAGAATCCCATAATCTTTCTCCTTATACTTTAAATTCTTTAATGATACAGCTAAATAGAGAAATAATTTTTGATATACTTCACAAAGTTAAATATTCACTATAACTAAACTACATTGATATGGACTATGTCAAAACAATCTAATCAACCAACAATTGGCACTTCTAGCTTATGTGATATAATACATTGACGGGTTCAATCCTAAAATTTTTATTAGAGCCATTGTTATACAAGATTACCCCAAAATCCAATTTCATTTTTCCATTACGTGTAAAACAAGTGGCAGCACTGATTTTAATAAGCTCTGAAAGTTAATTCAGGGCTTTCTTTATTAGCTAAAGTAATTAATATGACAGAACAAAACCAAGATAAAAAACAGACTTATAATTTCAATAAATTGCAAAAACGTCTTCGCCGTAATGTTGGCAATGCAATTGCTGATTTCGGTATGATTGAAGATGGCGATAAAGTGATGGTTTGTCTTTCTGGTGGTAAAGACAGCTATACGCTTCTCGATATTTTGTTGAATTTACAACAAAGCGCACCGATTAAATTTGATATCGTTGCAGTTAATTTAGACCAAAAGCAGCCAGGTTTTCCTGAGCATGTTTTACCTGAATATCTGCAAAGTATCGGTGTGGATTATAAAATCGTTGAAGAAAATACTTATGGTATCGTAAAAGAGAAAATCCCAGAAGGTAAAACAACGTGCTCTCTTTGCTCTCGCCTACGCCGTGGTATTTTATACCGTACAGCAACCGAACTTGGAGCAACAAAAATTGCACTAGGTCACCATCGTGATGATATGCTGGCTACCCTGTTTCTGAATATGTTCTACGGTGGAAAATTAAAATCGATGCCACCGAAATTAATTTCAGATGACGGCAAGCAAATCGTGATTCGTCCATTGGCTTATTGTAAAGAAAAAGATATTGAAAAATATGCCGTAGCCAAAGAATTCCCAATTATTCCTTGTAATTTGTGTGGTTCTCAACCTAATTTACAACGTCAAGTAGTTAAAGAAATGCTGAATACTTGGGACCGTCAATATCCTGGACGCTTAGAAACCATGTTTAGCGCCATGCAAAACATTACGTTGTCACACTTATGTGACCCTAAACTCTTCGATTTCAAAGGCATTAAACATGGCCAATCACTTGATGGCATTGAAGGGGATACCGCATTTGATGAAGAACGCATCGAACCAATGAAATTTGATGATGAAGATGCGTCTGACTACTCCGATAACGAAATGATCAGCTTTAAAGAAGTGAATTAATATGATTACCGTACAAGGAAAACAAATCGAAACCGATGCCTCTGGCTATTTACTTAATATTGCTGATTGGAATGAGGAGGTGGCAAAACACATCGCTCAGCTAGAAGGTGTGGAACTGACCGACGCTCACTGGGAAGTGATTCATTTTGTGCGTGGTTTCTATCAAGAATATAACACCTCCCCTGCGATTAGAATGCTGGTAAAAGCCATGTCAGAAAAATTAGGTGCCGATAAAGGTAATAGCCGCTATTTGCAACGACTCTTCCCTGACGGACCAGCTAAGCAAGCAACCAAACTGGCAGGTCTGCCAAAACCAGCTAAATGCTTATAGAATAATGTAACCGCGCGATAAAGTGCGGTTATTTTTTTACTCAAATTTCGCTATATACAAAAAAATACAATCGCTATATACTTATAAAAACAACGAATTTTAAGTATATGAACAAATCTTCCCTTACCTTTCCCCTTTTATTTTGCCTACTTATTGGACTCATTTTATGTTCGCTCTCTTGGGGGCGCTTTGCGATTCCGCTTGAGAATGTTTTACAAAGTCTTATCGGCAATAATGTCAATGATGTGCAAAACAACATTATTTTTAATCTTCGTTTGCCTCGTGTGATTGCTGCCATACTTGTCGGTGCTTCATTGGCTATTGCGGGTGTTGTATATCAAGGTATTTTCCGCAATCCTTTGGTTTCACCTGATATTTTAGGGGTATCTAATGGCGCTTGTGTTGGTGCGGCATTGGCGATTTTAATCGGTTCAGGGATGCTGGGCATTCAAGCCTTTGCCTTTGTCGGTGGTTTAATTGCCGTCTTGCTCACCATGAATTTACCGCGTTTAATTCAACGTGACTCCACCATTGTTTTAGTGCTTTCCGGCATTATCGTTTCGGGCTTTATGATGGCAACATTAGGCCTATTGAAATATCTCGCCGATCCCGAAACCCAGTTGGCTGATATTGTGTATTGGCAATTAGGTAGCCTAACCAAATCTAACTACGACAACTTGCTTATCCTTTTTCCTATCATTTTGCTCACTACTCTTGGCTTATTTTTAATGCGTTGGCGCATTAACGTACTTTCCTTGGGCGATCGAGAGGCGAAATTAATTGGGGCAAATATTCGATTAGAGAGAGGTTTAATGGTGGTTTGTGCCACGTTGCTGACGGCTTCATCGGTTTGCTTAAGCGGGACAATTGGTTGGCTTGGTTTAGTGATTCCGCATTTATCGCGTCTTTTTATTGGTGATAACAATGTCAAAAGCTTACCGCTAGCCGGACTTATCGGCGCGATTTTTTTGCTCGTAATCGATACTCTCGCCCGCAATTTATACATTCAAGAAATTCCGCTCGGCATTCTCACCGGCTTTATTGGTGCGCCATTCTTTGCTTGGGTTCTGATTAAACAAAAGGTGGTGGACTAATGCTGAAAATTGACAATCTGTATTACTGGCACAACGTTGAACATTCGTTACTCAATGGCATTGATTTAACCTTACAAAAAGGCGAATTGCTGACTATTCTTGGCGCTAATGGTCGTGGTAAATCAACGTTATTAAACTGTATCGCGGGGCTTTTGAAACCAAAGAGCGGTCAGATTTTGCTGGATAATTGCAAACTAAGCGAAATGAGCAGCAAGCAAATTGCTCAAAAAATTGCTTATGTCTCGCAACACAGTCCACAAACCTATCAATATCGCGTGCGTGATTATGTGGTACTCGGTCGTGCTGCGCATTTAGGTGTTTTTGATAAGCCAAGTGAAACTGATTTTACATTAGTTGATGAGGCTTTAAATAAACTTGGCATCAATCATTTTGCAGACCGAATTTATATGCAAATGAGCGGTGGTGAAAAGCAACTGGTTAATCTTGCGCGTATTTTGGTGCAACAACCACAACTGATTTTATTTGATGAACCTACTTCGGCATTAGATTACGGCAATGTGTTTAAAACCTTAAGCCTAATAAAAGAGCTTTCCTTGCAAGGCTTTACCATTGTGATGACAACACATAATCCCGATCATCCGATGTTATTGCATAGCGCACTACCCAACAGCCGCGTGAGCATCTTAAACGAACACGGCAAATTACAAACAGGTTCAGCACCAGAAATCATTACCGAAGCTAACTTAAAAGCGCTTTATCAAACAGATTTGCGTTTAGTAGATGTGCCTGCACTACAACGACAAATTTGTGCGATTACCCATTTATAACCCCACTAGAAGGAAATTCATATGTTGAAAAACTCTTTAAAAAAAGGCCTAATCGCCCTCTCTCTTGCCGCTTGTTTTGCGCTGCCGTTACAAGCAAAAATCGTAACTGATGTTGAAGGTAATAAAATTGAATTACCAGACAACGTTCAACGCGTTGCTGATCTTTGGCATGCCAATAACCAAATTGTCTTACTATTAGGCGGTGCCAATAAACTGGTTGGCACGACCACATCTATCGCGACCAATCCTTGGTATAGCGAAGTGTATCCAAATATCAAAAACGTACCAGTATTAACCAATGGTGAAACCATTCAAACTGAAGAACTGTTAAGTCATAAACCAGATGCAGTGTTGCTCTCGAAAAAATCCATGTTAACCGAGGTGGAACAAGCTGGCTTAAAAGGCGTACGTGTGAGCTTCCAAGATTTTGATGGTTTGAAGAAAACTGTACGGATTACCGCTGAAGTTTTAGGTGATAAAGCGCCTGAAATTGCAGAAAGCTATATCAAAGAATTAGAAGACAATATTCAATTTGTGGAAAATCGTCTTAAAGGTCTCAAAGATGAAGCGCGCCCTACGGTGTTACATATCACTAAAGGCTCTGACTTATTGATGATTGACGGTGGAAAATCCATGATCGGCGAATGGATTAAATTAGCCGGCGGTAAAAGCGTATTACCGGATGAAGCCAATATGGTGAGTGTCACCATGGAAGCTATTTTACAAGCAAATCCAGATGTCATCATCATTGGCAGCAGCGGCAATAAAGCGCAAGCAGCAATCGAAAAAATTAAAGCTGATCCAGCATGGCAATCAATAAGTGCGGTTAAAAATAATCGTATTTATGCCAATCCAACCGGCACGTTCCCATGGGATCGCTACAGTGCAGAAGAAGCCTTACAAATTCTTTGGGCTGCTCAGCTCTTCCACCCTGAACAATTTAAAGATTTAAACATGGTCGAAAAAACGCAAGCCTTCTATAAAAAATATTACGGTTACACGTTAAGCAAAGAAAATGCCGAGCAAATCTTGAAAGGCTTAGCACCTCTTAAGTAGTATTTTCATTTGAAGCATTTATCGTTATAATGTGCACTCTTTTTTTAACTCAAACATAAGGAAATACTTGATGAAAATTAGTGCAAGAAACCAACTTAAAGGTACTGTAAAATCAATCGAAACTGGTTCTGTGAACGCAATCGTACACATTGATATCGGTAACGGTAATGTCATTTCTTCTACCATCTCTATCGATGCAGTAAAAGAATTAGGTTTAGCAGTTGGTAAAGAAGCATATGCGATTATTAAAGCAACTTCTGTAATGGTTGGTGTTGAATAATCTCAACAGACTGTTCAGAATTCTCAATAACCGTGCTTTAAAGTGCGGTTATTTTTTTGTCTTTTTTCTCTCTAATCTCTTTATTCCCCTTCTAATAAAATGCATTTTATTCTTAACTAAAATGAAATGATCTTTGCTCTATCTTATTATTTATTGACTTTTAATTAATTATATTGTATAATTTCCACATATTATCAATTTTTAGTTAATAATCTAGTTTCGGATTATTCTGTTAAACTTAGGAGAGCAAATGACAAATCAACGTTTTATTACCATTTTAGGCTATGTCGCAACATTTACTTCAGTTTGTATGTATGTGTCTTACTTGCAACAAATTGGTCTAAATTTATCAGGTCAAAAAGGTGGTTGGTTACAACCTTTTGCCACGATGATTAACTGTAGTTTATGGGTGGCTTATGGCTTGCTAAAAGAAAAACGCGATTTGCCTATTTCATTAGCAAATGCGCCTGGTGTCATACTTGGTTTAATTACTTTCGTCACCGCTTTATAACACCATAAAATCTCATACAAAAAAGACCGCACTTTTTAGAAATCTTAAAGTGCGGTCTTTTATTTATTAATTTAATTCATTTAAAACCTGAAAATTATGAGATTGTCTAATTATAAATTCTATTGCATTCTATATATGAAAAGACGTTTAGACGTCTAAACCAAACAAAAACAATAGAAGGATTCATTATGACAACATTTCATTTAGCAGGATTTCCGCGCGTAGGCGCAAAACGTGAACTTAAATTTGCTCAAGAGCGGTATTGGCGTGGCGAAATTGCAGAAGCGGATTTATTAGATATCGCCAAAAGATTACGTGAACTAAACTGGCAACACCAAGCCAAGGCAAATGCTGATTTTG